>JBKPNA010000154.1:0-13790 GCA_046765695.1 Actinomycetota bacterium
CCGAGCGGCTGGTGCCCGGCAGCGTGCTGGTCGACATGTTCACCGACGAGGAGGTCGGCGAAGTGGACGACCTGCACAGCTTCGCGGTCGACCTGGGTCCGCACGAGGGGCGCTCGTTGCTGGTGCTCTGCCCCGGGGACCACCCGGTTCATTCGGTTGGCTCTGCAACTTTTTCGTAACGGCGCGACAGGGAGCTTTCTGGCTTAGAGTTCGGCCATGAAGCGCCGGGGGATGTTGCATGCGCTGGTTCTCGCGATCCTGCTGCTGATGCTCGGCACGCACGTGTCGGCAGCGCCACAGCCAGACCGGGTGCATTTCACCGCAGTTGGCGACTTGGACGCTACTGCGAACACGAGTTCGGTGCTCAACGCCATTCACAGCGCCGACAGCGATCTCACCCTTGCACTCGGGGACCTGTCCTACCGGGCGACCGGCCAGGAGCAGGCCTGGTGCGATTTCGTCACTGCCCGAGTCGGCGCCGGCTACCCGTTCGAGCTGATCTCCGGCAACCACGAGAGTAACGGGGAGAACGGCAATATCAACGACTTCTCAGCATGCCTGCCGAACCAGTTGCCCGGGGTGGTGGGAACGTACGGCCGGCAGTACTACGTCGACGTGCCCGCCGACAACCCGATCGTTCGCTTCATTCTGATCTCGCCCGCGCTCACCTATCCGGACAGCACCTGGAGCTATGCCGCTGGGACGCCCCGCTACAACTGGACGGCACAAACGATCGATGGGGCCCGGGCCGCCTCGATCCCCTGGGTCGTGGTTGGCATGCACAAGCCGTGCATCAGCGTGGGGTTCTACTCCTGCGAACCCGGCCCCGACCTGTTCAACCTGCTGCTCAGCAAGAACGTCGACCTGATCCTGAGCGGGCACGAGCACGGCTACATGCGAAGTCACCAACTCGGCCTGGGCGCGGGTTGTGCCACCTTCGTGCCCGCCACCTATGACGCCGACTGCGTGACCGACTCCGACGACGCCTACACCCAGGGCCGGGGCAGCCTGGCCGCCGTGGTCGGCACCGGCGGGACACTGCTGCGCGATGTGAACAGCGCCGACTCCGAAGCCGGGTACTTCGACACGATCTCTGGGCTGAACGCCAACCCGACCTATGGTGCCCTGGAGGTCACCGCAACGGACACGACGCTGCAGGGCTCGTTCCTGCGGGGTGCCGGCGGTTCCCTGAGCGATGCGTTCAGCATCACTCGGGACACCACGCCCAACACACCCCCGGTGGCGTCGTTCACCTCCTCCTGCACCAACCTGAGCTGCACGTTCGATGCAGCCGCATCCTTGGACGCCGACGGCACGATCGCCAGCTACGCCTGGGACTTCGGCGACGGGTCGACCGGAAGCGGGATATCGACGTCCCATACCTACGGGGCCGCGAACAGCTACCCGGTCCGGCTCACGGTGACGGACAACCGCGGGGGGACCGGGTCAACGACCCGCACGGTGACGGTGACAGCTGCGCCAGGCGCGATCTACGTCTCGGACCAGTTCAGCCGGACCGTCTCGAACGGCTGGGGTAGCGCGCCGACAGGTGGCGCCTGGACGGTGACGAGCACGGCAGCCAACTACGGCGTGAACGGGTCCGCCGGCACCATTGCCAATCCGACCGGCGCCGGGCGGCTGGCGTATCTGTCCGGCGTGTCGGCACCGGAGGCTGACGCGGTGCTGTCCTTCGGCTTGGACAAGCTGGCCACCGGCAGCGGCACCTTTGTGATGTCGCACGCCCGGCGGATCACCGGCCAGGGCTCGTACGCGAGCAAGGTCCAGGTGACCAGCACTGGAGCGGTCACCCTCACCCTGATCCGGACCAACTCAGCCAACGCCGAGACGACCATCCAGGCTGCCACGACGATCGCCGGGCTGACCTACGCGGTGGGCGACAAGCTGACCGTGCGGACCCAGGCGGTCGGCAGCAACCCGACGACGATCCGGGCCAAGGTGTGGAAGACCGGGACCACGGAGCCGGCGGCCTGGCAGCGGTCGGTCACCGACAGCACGGCCGGGCTGCAGGGCCAGGGCCATGTCGGGATCGGCAGCTATGTCTCCGGCGGGGCGACCAACGGGCCGATCACCGTGGCCGTCGACCAGTTGGGAGTGACCGCACCCTGAGAGGTGCCCGAGTGAACCGATTTCGGGCTCGTGTCGTCACCATAGACAAACAAGCGAGGTGGCGAATGCGGGACGCCACTGTCGGGTGAGGAGGTCGGTTGGGCGGGGGTTCTCGCGATGCCGCGCTCCGGGAGCTGCACGACCGGCATGCCGCCGAGCTGTGGCGGTTTGCCATGCGGCTAACCCACGACCGCGAGCTCGCCGAGGACGTGGTACAGGAGGTGCTGCTCAAGGCATGGAACGATCCGGGACTCGGCCAGCGCGATGACGGAGCGGCGCGGGCCTGGCTCTTCACGGCGTCCCGGAACCTGATCATCGATCGGTGGCGGAGCGCCGCTGCCCGACGGGAGCAGCGGACCGCCGAACCAGTGGAGGAGGCGGTCGGCGACTCGACCAGCGTGGTGCTGGATCGCTGGCTGATCGCCGAGGCGCTGAGCGGCCTGTCGGCGGAGCACCGAGCGGTGATCAGCGCGGCCTATTTCGAGGGACGCTCCGTCGCCGACATCGCGGCCCGGCTGCACATTCCCGAGGGGACTGTGAAGTCGCGGCTGCACTACGGGTTACGGATGCTCAAGTTGATCTTGCAGGAGAAGGGGGTGACCAGGCCATGACCGCGGTGCCCGACCGTTACTACACCTGGGACGCCGCCTACGTCCTGGGTTCGCTGTCGCCGGCGGAGCGGCGCGAGTACGAGGAGCACCTGGCGGGCTGCCCGGCCTGCCAGGCAGCGGTGTCCGAGCTTGCCGGGATGCCCGGCCTATTGGCGCAGGTCCCGCCGGAGGACGCCGCCCTGCTTGAGGTGGTGCCGGAAGAGATGATCGACGAGGGGCCCCCGCCGGACATGCTGGCTGCCGTACGGTCCCGCCGGGAGCGTGGCCGCCGCCGGATGCTGGGCATTCTGGCCGGGGCCGTCGCCGCCGCGCTGCTGGTCGTGGCCGGCGTCGGGTATGCAATGGGTCTGCTCGGACCGAACGGGCCGCAGCACCTGGCTTTCTCCACCGTGATGCCGTCCGGGATGACGGCAGTCGTCGACCTGATCCCGGTCGCCAACGGCACTGACGTTGCGGTGCAGTGCTCGTACGGCGAGACCAACGAGCCGGAGCCCGGCGGAGGCTGGGAGACGTATCGGGTCTATGTAGTCGATCGCTCAGGTCATGAGTCGATGGTCAGGGAATGGTCGGCGAAGCCCAATCGGACGATGAGGCCGTCCGGACACACGCCCCTGAGGCTGCGCCAGATTGCGAAAGTGGAGATCCGCGAGGAAGACGATCAGACGGTGCTGCGGGCCAACGTCCCCTGAGCTTCACCGGCCCGTTAGGCTCGGCGGGCATGACAACTGAGCGTGGGGTCTCGGCTGACGTCCTGGCGGCCGAGTGCGACCGGCTGCTGGAGTTCGGGCGGCAGTTCCCCCATCCTCGTGGCGGAGCTGCCTGGCTGGACGACCGCGGCCGACCCGACCTGACTCGGCCGGTGTTCACCTGGATCACCGCCCGGATGACACACGTCTACTGCCTCGGCCACCTGCTCGGCAGACCGGGCGACGCGGAGCTGGCGGCGTTGGGTCTGGGCGCGCTGCTTGGCCGGCTCCGGGACGAGCGAGCCGGCGGCTGGTTTACCAGCATCGACGACGAGGGGGCGACTCCGGACGAAAAGGCCTGCTACACCCACGCCTTCGTGGTGCTCGCCGCGTCCTCCGCCCGGACGGCGGGACTGGCGGGCGCCGACTCGCTGCTGGAGGAGGCGCTGGAGGTTTGGCAGGAGAAGTTCTTCGAGCCCGAGGCCGGCATGTTCGCCGACGCCTGGGACCGCGGCTTCACCCGGCAGAACTCCTACCGCGGGATGAACGCCAACATGCACGCGGTGGAGGCACTGCTGGCCGCGGCCGACGCTACCGGGGATGACGGCCTCCGCCGGCGCGCGCTGGGCATCGCGAGCCGGATGGTCCACGACTTCGCCGAGCCGCAGGGCTGGCGGATCCCGGAGCACTACGACAGCGGCTGGCACCCGATGCCGGAGCACAACGCCGATGCGCCCGCCGATCCGTTCCAGCCGTACGGCGCCACCGTCGGGCACGGACTGGAATGGTCCCGGCTGCTGCTCCACCTCGAGGCCTCGCTCGGTGATCATGCGCCGGACTGGTTGCTACCGTCCGCGACTGCCCTGTTCGACCGGGCCGTCGCGGACGGCTGGGCGGTCGACGGGGCCGACGGGTTCATCTACACCACCGACTGGAACGGCCGGCCCGTGGTCCGCGACCGGATGCACTGGGTGCTGGCCGAGGCGTTCGCCGCCGCCGCGGCGTTCTCCCAGCGAACCGGCGAGGATCGATACGCCGAGCTTGGGCGGACCTGGTGGGCGTACGCCGAGCGGTACCTGATCGACCGCGAGGGGGGCTCCTGGCATTCCCAGCTCAACCCGCAGAATCAGGTGATCGGCACCGTGTGGCCGGGCAAGCCCGACCTGTACCACGCCGTACAGGCGACCCTGATCCCTCGATTGCCACTGGCGCCGAGCCTGGCCGCCGCCCTCACTGCTGGCACACTCACCAGCAAATCCTCCGACTAACTGTTGGCTGGCGACACGGTCTTGGCCGAGATCGATGTCGTTAGCCGACAGTTACGGGAGCGTCAGGCCAGCAGTGGCCGGACCTCGCGGCCCAGAAACTCGACGAAGCCCTCGAGATCCGGCTCGTCCTCGGTCGGCTGGATACCCACTGACGTCACGCCGAGTCGAGCCACAGCCCGGACCCGTGCTGCGATTTCCCCGGCATCGCCGCCAACCGTGATGTCGGCCGGTGCCCCGGGGGCCCAGCGGGCAATCTCGGCTGCGACTCGGTCCTGCGCACCTGGTCCGGTGGCCGCGATCAGGGGCGCCAGAACCGGATGCTCCGATCGAGTCCGATGCGCCGCAAGCAGCGCACAGATGTCGGCGATCTGATCGTCGGTGAGACCGGCTGCGAGCAGGTTCCCGTCGCCGATTCTGGCGGCCTGGGTCACCGACTTCGGTCCCGTCCCGCCGAGCATCAACGGAGGGGGCGGCGACGGCGGCCAGTCCAGGGCCACGTCCCGCAGCCGAACGTAGCGGCCGTCCGTGCTGACCCGCTCGCCGGCCAGCAGTCGACGCACCGCCGTCGCGTACTCCTCCAGCAGCGTCAGCGGCGACTCGACACGGGCGCCGACCTGGCCCATCCACTCCTGGACGCCATGGCCGAGCCCCGCAACCACCCGGCCGGGAAACATCCCGGACAGGTTGGCCAGCTCCATGGCGCAGAGGGCAGGGTTACGCAGTGGAACCGGCATCAGGGAGATGACCACGGTGATCCGCTCGGTCCAGGCCAGCGCCGCCGCCGCGGATGCGACCGCGCTCTCCTTGAAGCAGTCCTCCCAGACCCACAGCTCATCGAGCCCGGCTGCGTCGGCCGCACTGGCCAGCGACCGCAGCCGCGACGGCGGCAAGGTGGGGACGAAGTTGATGCCGAGTTTGGTCATGAGCTCCACCATGGCGGATGCCACCGACACAGGCAGCGTTAGGTTCTTCGGTGATGAAGCGCAGCGAGGTGATCGCCCACCGGATCCACGCCCAGCAGCTCGACCGGGCCGAAGCCGAGCGGGCCGTCACCGATGCCGCCATCTTCGACTTCGGTGTGCAGGACACCGGCCGGGACGGTGCCAGCTGGGCGCTGGCCAACCGGGGCGTACCGCTCGCCTCCACCGAGGAGCTGGAGAGCTCGCCGGAGGTGGCTCTGGCCTGGACGCTACGCAGCTCCCCGCACTACTACCGGCGGGCCGAGCTGGCGGATGTGCTGGTGGCCACGTCACCGTTCTCCGACGCCGACGCGGCCAAGCGGATCCTCGGCGCAGACAAGCCACTGAAGGCGGCCGGCATTCCGGCCCGGGAGAGCCTGGCCGAGGTGGCCGGCAAGATGCGCACCGTGGTCACCCGGCCGATGGTCAAGGGCGAGGTCTCCACCCGGTTGACACCCTTGCTGGACGAGCCGTTCCGGCGGGACTGCCGGGCCTGCGACGCGATCCACGCCTGGGAAACCCCGTTCCGGCTGTCCGCCCTGTACGCCGGACTGGAGCTGGAGCCCGGCACCTCACCGCCGGTGCTCCGGCCGATCCCCGGCTGGCCGCGACGTACGCCCGGCCCGGCCGAGGACCCGCTGGCCGCACCGGAGCACCTGCAGCCGATCCGCAACTACCTCCGCTTCCTGGGTCCCGCGACGCCGAAGGAGGTGGCAAGCTTCCTCGACGCCCCGGTTGCGGAGATCAAGAAGCGTTGGCCGGCCGACGCGGTGCCGATCCACGTGGAGGGAGCCGAGCGCTGGTGCTTCGACGGCTCGTCGACGGAATCCGACCCGGACCTGGTCCGGCTGCTGGGTGGGTTCGACCTGCTGCTGCAGGGCCGGGACCGGGAGCTGCTGGTGCCGGACACCAGCAGGCACAAGGCGCTCTGGCCGACCCTTGGCCGTCCGGGTGCGGTGCTCGCGGGGACCGAGATCGTCGGCACCTGGCGGCCCAGGGCTGCGGGATCGGCCTTCCGGCTGCGGCTCGAGCTGTGGGCGAAGATCGGCAAGGCCGTACGCCAGCGGCTGGAGGCCGAGGCCGTACGGCTTGCCGCTCACCGCGGGCTCAGGCTGGCCGCGATCGAGGAATAGAGGCCCCGGGCGCGCCACAACACGGCTGCGCAGCCGGCGAACCCGACGGCCTGCAGCACCGCTCCGATCACCTGGGGCACCTCGTTGCCGAAGAAGACCAGGCCGATCACATGGCACGGCGGCCACGCGAGGATGCCGAGTGCGGCCCAGACCGGAACGACCTGGCTGCGCAGCAATCCGACCGCGAGCAGCACCGTCCCGAGCAGGTTGCCCGCGACGAAGACCAGAAACAGCCAGCTGGTCCAGGGCTCGGCTTCGCTGGCGTCGAGCACCGCCGCGTAGTCGGCCATCGGCCCACCATGCGCGACCATCGCCAAGGTGGTGAAGTTACTGTGCAGCACGGCGAGGTAGCAGACGTAGCCGGCGATCATGGCCGACCCGCCCACCAGCACCAGCCAGCTGGTCGGAGCCAGCCGGAACGCCCCCAGCACCGCTGGAATGATCAGCAGGCAGCCGATCATCCCGGCGGTGAGCATGACCCGCAGCAGCAGTGCCGGGGTTGCCGCGGTCAGGGCCAGCGCGTCCGCGCCGGTCTCGTCGCTGCCGCCGTTGCGGATGGCGTACGCGTAGCAGGCGTTGGTGATCACGAAGCCCCAGGGAGCGAGCAGCATGGCCAGTGCGCAGCCGAGCCGGCGTACGCCGCTGGTCGGCGGCGCGATCGCGGCGGCCGGGGCCTCAGCAACTGTGGCGGTCACCGGGCACCAACCAGCGCGGGCCGCCGCAACCCGGCCAGCACGCATCCGACGCCGACCACGGTGACCGCGATCGCGATGCCGGCCAGCACCATGGGGACCACGGGGACGCCCGGCTCGAGGAACGCCGGCACAGCCGTCAGCGCGGACAGCAGCCGGAGCACGACGAGGCCGATCGCCGCGGCGACCCGGCCCCGCCAGGCGAGCACGACGAGGATCAGGCTCAGCAGGCCGAGCGCGGATCCGATCAGCGCGATGGACATGGGCGGGCTCTGGCCATCGGTGTACAGCGGCGCGGTCAGATCGCCGAGGGAGACGAGCCCGAGCAGTACGAGACCCGCACGGTAGCTGGTGGTGGACATGAGAAGGAACCTCCTGGATCGAGGGCGCCGGTCGATCTGACCGGACGATCTCCAGGCTGCGGTCCGGGTATTCCTGAGCGCCTGAGAAGTTCGGCCTGCTGAGCCGGGAGATTGCCCGGGCAACCGGGAGGTTTTCCCGGGACGCCGGGAGCCCGCCGGGCGCACACTTCTTACATGACGGCCGCGGTCTCGCCTCCGGTGGCACCGTCCCGGGGCGTACGGGCGCTGGCCGCTGTGCTCGGGATGCTGGCCGGTCTGGCTGTGCTGGCGGCGGTGCTCGCCAGTCTGCGGCTGCGGTGGTCCTGGGCCGACGTGTTCGGTGCGTTCGTCGTCACCAATGCGGCGATGGGCATCGCCTTTGCCGCCTGCGGCGTGATCCTGGCCTGGCATCGGCCGCGCAACGCCATCGGCTGGCTGTTCATCAGCGGCGGCCTGCTCCAGGCTGTGGCCGCGTCGCTACCTCCGGTGCAGAGCCTGTTCGAGCGATCGGCCCCGTATCCGGTGCTGCTCCGCCTGCTGTCCACCGCCTTCGTCTACAGCTGGCCTTGGGCGATCGGGTTGTGCATCCCGCTCGCACTGCTGCTGTTCCCCGATGGCCGGCCGGTGTCACGGGCCTGGCGACCGGTGATCGTCCTCGTGGTGCTGACGGCACCGCTGTTCGTGCTGGAGATGGGGGCGGCGCCCATGCCCGTCAACAACGGCGCGGCGCTGCAATACCTGACACTGCCGTTCTACGACCGGCTCGGATTGGTCTGGCAGTTCGCCGAGATCCGTACTGCAGCGGTCTACGTCCTGGCACTGGCCGCCCTGGCTGTGCGCTATCGGCGGGGCAACGAGGCGACCCGGCGCCAGCTGCTCTGGCTACTGCTGGCACTTGGCGTGGTGATCGTCGCGCTGCTGCTCTGGGGGCTGGTGGCGAATGCGCCGATCGCGGTGCTGCTGGCTATCCCGCTGATCCCGGTGGCCGTGACCGTCGCCATCGTGCGGTACCGGCTGCTGGACATCCGGTTGGTGGTCTCCCGCGCCATCGCGTGGTTGGTACTGTCGCTGGCGGTGATCGTCGCGTACGCGGTCTTGGTCGCCGGGCTCGACCACCTCATCTCGTCCCAGCTTGGACAGTCCACTGTGGCCACCGTGCTGCTGGTGCTGCTGGCCGCACCGGTGCTGCCTCGGCTACAGCGGATCGTCGACCGGGCGATGTACGGCGACCGGGCCAACCCGGCGCGAGTCGTCTCGGAGCTCGGCGCGCAGCTGGCTCAGCCCGTCGGCGATCAAGGTCCCGAGGCCGGGTTCACTCGGGTGGCCGCGTCGATCCGGCAGGCCTTGCGCCTGCCGTACATCGCTCTGGAGCGAGACGGGCAGGTGTTGGCAGCTGACGGCGCGGAGCCGAGCCCGGAGCGGCTCGTACAAGAGCCCCTGACCTTCGGCGGTGAGGTGGTCGGCACCCTCGCGGTCGGCCTGCGCGATGGCGAGCAGCGGCTGGCGGAGGCCGACCGGCGGGCGCTTTCGCTGCTGGCCGCGCCGCTGGCCGTCGCGTTGCACGCGACCGCCGTGTCGATGCAGTTGCAGGACTCCCGGGAGCGGCTGATCGGGGCCCGTGAGGAGGAGCGCCGCCGGCTGCGCCGCGAGCTGCACGACGGCCTCGGTCCGGCGTTGACCGGGATCGCCTTCACCGCTGATGCCGCAGCCAACGTGGTGCAGGACCCGGATCGGGCTGCCGAGCTGCTGAACTCACTGCGCCGGGACACCCGCGCGGCGCTGGCCGACGTACGCCGGGTGGTGGACGACCTGCGTCCCCCGGCGCTGGACGAGCTTGGCCTGGTCGGGGCGCTGCAGCAGCGAGCCGAGCAGCTGAGCTGGCGTGCCGACGGCGAGGCGGTCCGCGTTCGGCTCGATGTGCCGCCCGAGGTGCCCGTCCTGCCGGCTGCGGTGGAGGTTGCCGCGTACCGAATCGCCACGGAGGCCCTGACCAACGTCGCCCGCCACTCCCGAGCCAGCTCTGCGGTGGTCCGGCTCCGTTGCGGTGACCGGCTCGAGGTCTCGGTCAGCGACGACGGGCCGACATCCGGCGTCTGGTCGCCGGGCGTCGGGCTGCAGGCGATGAGGGAACGGGCCGCCGAGCTGGGCGGCGCCTTCTCGGCGGGTCCATCGCCGGCCGGTGGGCAGGTCACGGCTTGGCTGCCGCTGCCTGCGCACAGCAATGGGGAGCGCGCCCAGTGAATAGAGCAAGGGGGACGACCCCCTTGGCCCCCCGCGGCGCGCGCAATAACGCACGGGAGCGCGCCCAGTGAGCTCAGTGCGGGTCGTGCTGGCCGACGACCATCCCGTGGTTCGCGCCGGACTCGCCGCCCTGCTCGGGTCGCTGCCCGACGTGGACGTCGTCGGGGTGGCGGCCGACGGGCGTCAGGCGGTCAGGGAAGTGGTGCTGCACCGGCCGAACGTGGCGCTGCTGGATCTGCAGATGCCCGAGCTCGACGGTTTCGGAGCGACTCGCGAGATATCCCGGTTGGCGCCTGAGGTGGCGGTCCTGGTGCTGACGATGTTCGACGACGAAGACTCGGTGTTCGCGGCCATGCGGGCGGGTGCCCGCGGCTACGTTGTCAAGGGCGCCGAGCAGGAGGAGATCGGCCGGGCCATCCAGGCAGTGGCGGCCGGTGAGGCGATCTTCTCGCCAGGTGTGGCGCAGCGGGTGCTGCGGTACTTCGCAGCACCTCAGCCGGCGACCGATCCGTTCCCCGACCTGACGTCCCGGGAACGGGAGATCCTGACCCTGCTGGCCGCGGCGCTGCCCAACACGGCCATCGCCACCCGGCTGGGACTGTCGCCCAAGACGGTGGCAAACCATCTGTCGTCGATCTTCACCAAGCTGCAGGTCGCCGACCGCTCCGCGGCCATCCTGCGGGCGCGCGAGGCGGGCCTCTGATCGGTCACCCTCTCCCAAAACCGGTCACACGACAGCAAATCGACCCGATTTGCTGTCGTTTGTGACCGGTTTTCTGAGGAAGGAGGGGGAGGTTAGGCCCCAAGCCCATCCGGGAAGGTGACGTCGACCTCGGTGATGGCTGAGGTGAAGTCCCGGCGGTTGTTGGTCACGAACCTGTCCGCCCCGATGGCGACTGCCGTTGCCAGGTGCACGGCGTCGGCGGCGCGCAGCCGGTACCGGGCGGACAGCACGGTGGCCAGATCGGCCGTGGCCCGGTCTACTGGTCGCAGATCGAGCCGGGACAGCAGACCGGCCAGCACGCTGAGCTGGTCGTGAGCACCGTCCCGCAGCGGCTTGCCGAGCACCTCGGGGAGCAGCAGGACCGAGCCGGCACCCACCGGCGAAGTCCCTTCATCGGCTGCGGCGAACAGTGCCGCCACCTGGCGACCGAGCGGGTGGTCCGACGCAGCCGCATAGATGATCACGTCCGCGTCGAAGCAATCCATCAGTCAGCGTCTCGGGCCGCTCGGATATGGGCGACCAGCTCTTCGGCTGCTTTCGTCGTCAAGCTAGGGCCACCGCCCACGGGCGTCTTTCCAGCTGACTCGACCAGCCGATGCAGCAGATCCGCTTCCTTGATCACCTCAGCCGCCCTCCGGACCCGAAGTGCGGTGGGGCTGACCAGCACAGCCACCGGTCGTCCGTGCCGGGTGATGGCGACCTCTTCCCCCTCTTCGACCCGCGTGAGCAGGGAGGGCAGCTCGGCCCGCGCCGCCGAAACCGAGACGGAGTCCATGAGCTAATTGTACAGCTCTGTACGAGCCTGTACGTGCCGGTCACCTTCTCCAAAACCGGTCACAAACGACAGCAAATCGACCCGATTTGCTGTCGTTGTGACCGGTTTTCTGAGGAAGGAGGGGAGGTTAGGGGGGCTCCGGGCCTTCCCAGACCACCTCGTCAGGTGAATTGTCCGGTCGCAGCCCCCGCCATACCGGGTGCCGCATCCGGCCCGGTTCCGTGAGCTCGCCGTAGCTGACCTCACCGACCAGCTTCGGTTCGACCCAGTGAGCGTCCCGGGCGTCCTCCCGCGGTACGTCGAACAGCGGCGAGGTGTCCCGCGCCAGCGGCTCGAGCAGCGCCTGCATCTCGTCCAGCATCCGGTCGTTGAAGCCGGATCCGACCCGCCCGACGTAGCGCAAGCCGTCCGGGCTGGGGATGCCCATCAGCAGCGCGCCGACGCCGCCCTGGCGCCGACCCTGGCCAGGCCGCCAGCCGCCGATCACGACCTCCTGAGTCGGATGCTGCTTCATCTTGAGCCAGGTATGAGTCCGGCGGCCCGGCTGGTAGACCGAATCCATCCGTTTCGCGACGACGCCCTCCAGCCGAAGCTGCTTGCTGGTTCGCAGAGCGGCTGCCAGGTTCCCATCGAAGATCGGCGGCACCTGAACCCGTGATCCAGGAGCCGGCCGAACCAGATCCTCCAGGATCACCCGGCGCTCGGCGTACGGCTTCCTGACCAGCGACTCCCCGTTCAGGTGCAGGATGTCGAACAGCATCAGCTGGGCCGGCCAGCTGCGGGCCGCACGCTCGATGTCGACTGGCCGGGTCAGGTTGATCCGGTGCTGCAGCAGCCCGAAATTGGGCCGGCCGACCTCGTCAGTGACCACCACCTCGCCGTCCAGCACCGCCGTCTGCACCGGCAAAGCGGCGAGGTCATCCACGACGTCGAAGTACGCGGCGGTGTCGTCCCGGCCCTTGCGGCTGAGCAGCCGCACCCGCCCGCCGGCCAGGTAGCAGACGGCCCGTACGCCGTCCCACTTCATCTCGAAGGCCCAGCCGTTCTCGTCGCCGAAGGCAGCCGGGTCATGCAGTGGGGTGGCGAGCATGGGCTCGATGACCTCGGGAAAGTCGACCGGCCGGTCGGACGCGGCGGGGGTCGAGGTGCCTGGTGGCGGGCCGGCGAGGTCTTCTGGGTCGGTCTTCATCAGATGCATCAACCAGTTCTTCTCCGGCTGGCTGTCCCCACTGCCGGTGTGGATCAAGGCGAACTTGCGTACCCCGCCCAGCCCACCGTTCGGCTGGCCGAACAGGGTGACGATGACCTCCCTGCCTTCCTTCCACTTGTGCAGCTTGTACGTCCCGGTGTCCCAGATGGTGACCTTGCCGCCGCCGTACTCACCGCGCGGAATCTGGCCGTGGAAGGTGAGGTACTCCATCGGATGGTCCTCGGTCTGCACCGCCAGGTGGTTCACTGCTGCGTCGGTCGGCGGCGCCTTCGGCACCGCCCAGCTGACCAGCACGCCATTGCGTTCCAGCCGTACGTCGTAGTGCAGCCGCCGGGCGTGGTGCTCCTGGATGACGAAGCGGAACCCGTCCTCACCCTGCGGAGCCGGAGTGGCGGGCACCGGCTCCGGCGTCTTGGCCGCATCCCGCATGCTGCGGTAGGTCGCGAGCCGGTCCGGCGTCCGACTCCCCGGCGCTTCGGGGTCCGCAAGAGCTGCCAGCGGGTCGCCGAGGTCGCGGATCCGCTCCAGCACGGTTGCGTAGTCGAGCTGCTGCAGGTCGCGTGAGGCCAGCTCCTCCCAGGTCCGCGGTGCCGCCACCATCGGCCTGTCGCGGCCCCGCAGCGAGTAAGGCGAGACGGTCGTCTTGGCGCCGTTGTTCTGGCTCCAGTCCACGAACACCTTGCCGTCCCGCTCCGACTTCTTCATCGAGCTGATCACCCGGTCCCGGTTGTCCGACTCCAGGGCCAGGGCCAGCTCCCTGGCGACCGCGGTCGCCTGCTCCGGCGACTCGGAGCCGTTCAGCGGGGCGTACAGGTGGATGCCCTTGCTGCCTGAGGTGACCGGCACCGGGTCGTGGCCGATCTCGCGCAGGATGTCCCGTGCCAGCAGCGCGATCTCGGCGCAGTCGGCGAGGCTGACCCCAGGACCGGGATCGAGGTCGAGCACCAGCCGGTCGGGGTTGCGGGGTTGGCCGTCGTGGCCGAACCGCCACTGCGGCACGTGGATCTCCAAAGCGGCCAGCTG
>JBKPNA010000155.1:0-10717 GCA_046765695.1 Actinomycetota bacterium
CCCCACCCTAGAGCCGAGGCTGCGGCGACAACGAATGAGGCCACCTGCCTCACTGGAGTTCTCGACCACTCGGAGGTCGAGCTCACCCGCCGAGCACACCCGGGGTACTTTCTCCGGTTCCGGACGATTGGCCGATGGCAACGGTCGGGAGTGGTGCTCGCCCGGCCGCGTCCCGGGCTCGCTAACGTGCAGCCATGAGGGGCTGGTCCGCCATCTCGAGGAGTACGCCCGGCACGACGGCCACGCCGACCTGTTGCGGGAGGCGATCGACGGCGTCGCCGGGCATGAGCTTCCGCGAGGCGTCGGGAGAGGAGCCGCAATGACTGTCGAGTACATCCGCTACAACATTCCGGGCCGCCGCGCAGACGGCTTCCGCACGGCGTACGCCGAGGTGGCAGCGGTCCTGCAGGCCGACCCGCGCTGCCTGTCCTACGAGCTGTCGCAGAGCCGCGAGGACCCGACCCGGTTCCTGATGCGCATCGAGTGGGACTCTGAGCGGGGTCGGCTGCAGGCCTTGCGCAACGACCCGGCGTACACCAACTTCTTCCGCCTGGTCGATGCCTACGCCGGCCACATCGTCGAAACTGACAGTCACGAGGTGCATCTCGTGTCCCCCGACCTGCCCGAGAAGGGGCTACCGACCCTGTACGAGTGGGCCGGCGGCCGGGCGGGCGTGACCCGGCTGATTCATGCGTTCTACGACCGGGTCGAGCAGGACGAGTTGCTGCGAACCTTCTTCCCGCACGGCGTGAGCTCCGAGCACCGCGCGCACGTCACTGCGTGGTGGTCGGAGGTGCTGGGTGGGCCGGCCGCGTACACGGAGATGGGCGGTTACCCGCGGATGCTGGCGCATCACCTGGATCTGAACATCACCCCGGAGCAGCGGCGGCGGTTCGTCTCACTGCTCAGCATCGCGGCCGACGACGCCGGACTACCGGATGACCCGGAGTTCCGGGCAGCGATCGTCGGCTACGTCGAGTGGGGCACCCGGCTGGCCATGCACAACTCGCAGACCGGGGCCCATGTGGTGCGTGAAGCGCCGGTGCCTCGCTGGGGCTGGGGGGTGGCGCCGCCCTACATCGGCTGACGGTCGCGGCGAACCCGTCCGCCGGTCAGCCACCGTTCACCGAGACTGACCGTTCCATGATCACGACTGGCACGCCGGCGGAGTCTGTGGTTGGCTCGACCTCGACATAGCCCCGGCGCCGGTAGAACCCCTGGGTGGGAATGCTCCCGGCTCCTGCGATCAGCCGGAAAGCCGTCGTCTCCGGCGGGGCGATGCCCTCGATCCAGTCCATCATCAAGCTGCCGATGCCCTGGCGCTGCAGGTCTGGGGCAACGACCAACCGGCCGATGTACCAGCGTTGCTCAGGTTCGGGCGCACCGCGTACGGCCGCCACCAGCCGGCCCCGCAACCGAGCGACCAGGACGGTCTCGTTCTCGATGGACGCGGTCAACTCGTCCAACGTCTCGGTCAGCGGTGGCAGCTCCAGCGTGCCGTTCAGCCGGGCCTCGCTCAGGAACGCGGCCCGCTGCACGGTGAGCAGCTCGCCGGCGTCGGAGGGCTGCGCCGGCGTGATCACGAGGCCCTCCAGCCCCATCGGCAGCAGGTCCGGGCGGTACCGCCGGGTCCGGGCCAGGGCCTGCTCCCGGCGCCAGTGGGCGATCTTGGCATGGTTGCCGTGGAGCAGTACGTCGGGCACGTCGAACCCTCGCCACTGCGGCGGCTTGGTGTAGACCGAACCCTCCAGCAGTCCCTCATGGTCGGCAGCGTGAGACTCGGCGTGCAGTGACTCCGGGTTGCCGATCACGCCGGGGAGCAGCCGGGCGACGGCCTCGACGACCACCAGGGCAGCGGCCTCACCGCCGTTCAACACGTAGTCGCCGATGCTGACCTCGTCCACCCGCATCCTGGAGGCCGCGTGCAACGCCACCCGGGCGTCGATTCCCTCGTAGCGGCCGCAGGCGAGGATCAGATGCTCCTCGGCAGCCAGTTCCTGAGCCATGGCCTGGGTGAAGGTCCGGCCCGACGGGGTCAGCAGGATCAGCCTCGTCAGCGGCGTGGCCAGCTCGTCCAGCGCCTCCCCCCACGGCTCGGGACGCATCACCATGCCCGGCCCGCCACCGTACGGGCTGTCATCCACCGAGCGGTGCCGGTCGTGGGTCCAGCGGCGGAGGTCGTGCACCCGGATCGGCACAACTCCGGATTCGCCCGCCTTGCCCACCAGCGAGAGCCGCAGCGGGTCGAGGTAGCCCGGGAAGATCGAGACGACGTCGATCTGCATCAGCCCTCCTCCTCGCTCAGCAGTCCGGCGAGATCGGCAACCGTGAGCACACCGTTGTCCAGGTCGACCTCCGGCACGAGGGCCGCGACGAACGGGACCAACCTGGTCTGTTCCGCAGTCCGGATCTCCAGCAGGTCCTGACTCGGCAGGTGCAGCACCGAGGTCACAAACCCGACTTCATCGCCGTCCGGTGTCCGAACCCGCAGTCCGACCAGTTGGCGGTCGTAGAACTCTGTGGGTTCCACTGGACGCTCGTTCGGGTCGATATCGGCCACCAACCGGACCCCGCGTACTGCTGCCACGGCCGTCCGGTCCGCCAGCCCGACGAATCGGACCAGCAGCCGCCCGTCGTGATGCCGCATCGAGGCAACTGTCAACAGTTGTGACGAACCCTCCGGCCGCAGCTGCTGTCCGGGCGCGAACCGCCGGTCAGGCTCGTCGGTCCGCAGCTCGACGGCCACCTCACCGTGTACGCCGTGCGGCCGGCCGACCACGCCGACCACGACCTCGACGGTCATCGGCGTCAGTGGTTGCCGATCACCGGCGACCCGACCCGCCTCCGTTGCCCCGGCGGTGCGGCCGGTCGAGATCGACGAAGTCGACGCGGACCGACTCCCGACCCGCAAGGGCACCGATCACCGTACGGAGCGCGGTGGCAGTGCGGCCCGATCTGCCGATCACCTTGCCGATGTCCTCGGGATTGACCCGCACCTCGAGCATCCGCCCGTGGCGCAGATCCTTGTCCTTGACGATGACATCGTCGGGATGGCTCACGATCCCCCGCACCAGATGCTCCAGCGCGTCGGCCAACACGGTCAGCTCTGCTCCGACTCGGCATCAGCCGCGGTGGACTCCGCGGCGGCGACGCCGGCGTCCGCCGCGTCCTGCGCCTGCTCAGGCGTGTCCGCTGCGGTCGGCTCGCGCTTGGCGGCCGCCTTCTTGGCCGGAGTCGTCGCGGCGGAGCGGGCCTCGCCGCCGATCTCGGCCAGGGCCTCGTTGAACGCGTCGAGCTTGTTGCGCTTCTCCCGCTGCGGATCAACGCCTGCCTGCGAGGTGTCCCCCGAGAACTTCTGCCAGTCGCCGGTCCGCTTGAGCAGCGCGACCACCGCCTCGCTGGGCTGAGCACCGACCGACAGCCAGTACTGGGCGCGCTCGGAGTCGACCTCGATCAGGGAGGGGTCGTTCTTGGGGTGGTACTTGCCGATCTCCTCGATCGCGCGCCCGTCCCGCTTGGTGCGGGAGTCGGCGACGACGATGCGGTAGTGCGGCGACCGGATCTTGCCCAGTCGCTTGAGACGTATCTTGACGGCCACGGGTGTGGATACTCCTGAATGCTTGCGGAAAGGCACCGTACGGCACAGTGCGGCTCAATAGTCTGCCAGAGTACGGGCCCCGGCCGTTAACCGAAGCATCGTAGGACGTGCTGAGACGTGCTCGCTCGGATCTGGACGGCTCCCGACTACGTCCTTCCGCACAACGCCACATACGACGCCCGATCACGCCGACTCCGGCTCCGTCTCTCCGCACAACGCCACAAACGCATCGCGACGGCAGCCGCACCTATCCCGCGGGACGGTGACCCACCAGGCCGACCGTGTTTCCCTCCGAGTCGCGGAAGAAGGCCATGCGCTCTGCCATCCCGGCAGGGCCGAGCCGGTCGTCGGTATGGGTGAAGATCAGTTCGGGCTCGGCCACGATCTCCACTCCCGCCGCACGCAATTCCTCCACCTTCCCGTCGAGGTCGTCGACCTTGAGATAGAGCAGCGCACTCGGCGCGCCCTGCTCCAGCAGCAGCCGGACCGAACCAGCCTGGAAGAACAGCAGTCCGGGCGGATCGAAGAAGCCCGCGGGCTGCGCACCGAGCAGCCTGGTGTAGAAGTCTCGAGCGCGCTCGAGGTCGTCGGCGTGCTGGGCGACCTGCAACATCTCCATCACGCCCTCAGTATGTCGGCTCCCGATCAATCGAGTGGTTGATGCCCGGACCATCGGCCGGCCGATGTGCGACGCCGATCCGGACACCAGATTGGTGGTCATGAACCAACCAGTCGTCGAGATGACCAACGTGACCAAGAAGTACGGCGCCGTCGTCGCCGTGCAGGCGATGTCACTCCGGATCCAGCGCGGTGAGGTGCTGGGTGTCCTTGGACCCAACGGTGCCGGCAAGACCACCACGGTGGAGTGCGCCATCGGCCTTCGCAGCCCGGACTCTGGCACCGTTCGAGTGCTTGGCCTCGATCCCAGCCGGGATCCTGATGCCGTACGCCAGCGCGTCGGGGTGCAGCTGCAGCAAGCCGTCCTCCCCAACAGAATGAAGGTGAAGGAGGCGATGGCGATCTTCGCGGCCGCGTACGCCAGGCACGCCGATCCGGCCGAGTTGCTGCAGGAGTGGGGCCTCACGGCCCAGCGCGGCAAGGCGTTCGCGGCTTTGTCCGGCGGCCAGAAGCAACGGCTGTTCATCGCACTGGCGCTGCTCGGCGAACCGGACGTCGTCGTTCTCGACGAGCTGACCACCGGTCTCGACCCGGCCGCCCGCCGTGACACGTGGGCGCTGGTCCAGCGGCTGAAGGACCGGGGCGTGACCGTGCTGCTCGTCACCCACGCGATGGACGAGGCCGAGACGCTGTGCGACCGGCTGATCGTCATCGACTCCGGCCGGCTGATCGCCGAGGGCACCCCCGACGAGATTCGCGGCAGCCATCGCAGCCTGGAAGCTGCCTACCTCACCCTCACCACTTCCTCCTACGGAGCGATCGCATCATGACCACCTCATCCCTGGCGGCAGCCAACCCGCTGGTTGCCCTGGTAACCCTGACCCGAGTCGAGACCCTGCTGCTGCTCCGCGAACCGGCGGCGGTGCTGTTCACCCTTGCCCTGCCACTGGTGCTGTTGGCGCTCAACGGCTCCGGCGGCAACGAGCCAAACCCTCGCTTCGGCGGGGCCGGCACCATCGACGTGTTGATGGCCGGCTATCTGGTCTATGTCATGGCCACGTCGGCGATCATGGGCCTGGGCGAGACTCTGGCGGACTACCGCGACCGGGGCATCCTGCGGCGGCTGAGGGTGACACCCCTCCGGCCCTGGCAGATCATGACGTCACACGCGGTGACGCAGCTGGCGATGAGCGCGTTGGGGGTGATCCTGCTGGTCGCGGTGGGCGCGATCGGTTTCGGGCTGAGTGCCCCGGCATCGGTCGGCGCCACCACTCTGGCGCTGGTCGCCTCGGCCGCCTCGATGATCTCGGTCGGCTTCGTGCTCGGAGCGCTGCTCCCCTCGGTCCGCACGACGCAGGCCGTGGCCGCCGCGATCTACTTCCCGGCGATCTTCGTGTCGGGGGCGCTGTTCCCGCGCGAGGTGCTGCCCAGCTTCGCCCAGCAGATCGGCAGCTTGCTGCCGATGACCTACGCCGTACGGGCAATCCGGGAGGCCTGGACGTTCGGCACGGTGGACTGGCCGGGCCTTGGTGTGCTGGTCGGCACCACTGCCGTACTGGTGCTCATCGCAGTGAGAATGTTCCGGTGGGAAGCCCGGTAGAGCCAACGCTCGCCGAGACCGTGACAGGGCAGGACGCCCTGTCACGGCTGGCCTGGCTCTGGCACGTGCTCTTCGGCGTCACCTTGGCCATTCCCACGGTGCTGGCGTTGACGAGTGCGACCCATTCGGCCGGGCGGAAGGCGCTCGTCGTGGGCTTGGTGGCCGTCATCGGCCTGCTCCACTGGCTGGTCCTGGCACGGCATCCACAGTGGTGGCAGGAGCGGATGGCAGGGCTGGCGGTGTACTGGGCGGGCATGTGCGCCCTGCTCACGGCGCTCGCGTGGGTGGAGCGGCAATTCACCCTCGCGTTGTACGGGCAGTTCCCACTGATGATCATGACCCTGGGCTGGTGGGGCATGGTCCCGGTGGTCGGTATGACGGCACTGATGCTCTGGGCGGTGGGTGGTTGGGAGTCCCCGCGGGACGTCGTCGCCACCGTGCTGGTCAGCGCCGGACTCGCCGCCGTGATCACGTTCTTCCTGGAGATGATCTCCCGGCAGAGCGAGCAGCGACGGGAGGCGCTGGCGCAGCTGGCGGCGACCCGCGCCCAGCTGGCGGAGGCTTCCCGCCGGGCCGGTGTCGTCGCGGAGCGGGAACGACTGTCCCGCGAACTGCACGACACGGTCGCCCAGGGCTTCATCAGCGTGGTCACCCAGCTGGAGTCGGCCGAGCAGGCACTTGACGATCCAGCCGGGCTTGCCGAGGCGCGACAGCGGCTGGGGACGGCTCG
Organism: Actinomycetota bacterium; assembly: GCA_046765695.1. GTDB lineage: Bacteria > Actinomycetota > Actinomycetes > Propionibacteriales > Propionibacteriaceae > Microlunatus. The sequence goes on from JBKPNA010000155.1 coordinate 6,547, forward strand.
GCAGACGGCCAGGACCAGCCTGGAGGAGCTGCGCCGTTCGGTCCGGGCACTGCGTCCAGACCTGCTGGAGTCGTCCTCGCTGCCGGCGGCGCTCGCACAGCTCACGACCCGGTGGTCGGCTGAGGCCGGCGTAGGGGCCGAGTTCCGCTCGACCGGTGGTGATCCAGTCCCACTGCGTCCCGATGTCGAGCTGTCGCTGCTGCGCATTGCACAGGAGGCGCTGTCCAACGTCGCCCGGCACGCGGCAGCATCACGAGTGGTGGTCACCCTGTCCTATGTCGGCGACACCGTGACCTTGGACATCGACGACGACGGCGTAGGGTTCGACGGGAAGCCGCAACCGCAGGTAGGCGGCGGCTTCGGGCTGCTCGGCATGCGGGAGCGCCTCGAGGCGGTCGGCGGGGCGCTGGAGGTGGAGTCGGTGCCGGGCCAGGGCACCACCGTCGCGGCATCGGTACCGGCATGAACGCGTCGGCGCCGCTGCGGATCGTCGTCGTCGACGACCATCCAGTCGTCCGCGACGGCTTGCGCGGCATGTTGCAGGGTCAGGCCGACCTGAGGGTGGTCGGCGAGGCCGCTGACGGCTGGGAAGCCGTCGCCCTGGTCGTTCGCGAACGACCGGATGTCGTCCTGATGGACCTGCGGATGCCGAGGATGGATGGCGTCGCGGCGACCAGCAAGATCCTCGCAGTTCAACCGCAGACTCAGGTGCTCGTGCTCACGACCTACGACGAGGACCACGACATCGTCCGAGCCATCGAGGCCGGCGCCCGTGGCGTCCTGCTCAAGGACGCGCCACGGGAGGAGCTCTTCCGCGCCATCCGATCCACTGCGCGAGGCGAGATGGTGCTGGCCCCGGCGGTGACCGCTCGAGTCTTCGGCCGGCTCCGGACGCCGCAGGAACAGACGCCCACTGGACGGGAACTCGAAGTGCTGACCCTCGTGGCCCGCGGGCTGACGAACCGGGCCATCGCCCGTCAGCTGGCCGTGTCCGAGGCCACCGTGAAGACCCACCTGGTTCACATCTTCGCCAGGCTCGGAGTCGCGGACCGTACGGCCGCGGTCACCGCGGCCCTTGATCGGGGCTTGATCCAGCTGCCACGGGGTTCCTGAGAGATCAGCCTGGACGGTTCAGCTGGGTCTACCCAGATGGATCGTGGGCGGAAGAACGAGGCCGGAAACCGGCACGATCCGCCACCACATGCGGCTCTGTGCGGAGAAACGAAGCCGGAACCGGCAGGATCCGCATCCACCCGTGGCCCTGTGCGGAGAAACGGGCGCGATGGGCAGCGGCTATCCGGTCAGGTGGTCGAAATCGCCCCGCACCCAGGCGATGTAGCGGTCGGCCGATCGGCGTACCCAGCCCGCTGCGTCGCCGGCGACGCGGCCGGCGAAGTTGTCGTACAGCCGGTCGAACTCCAGGGCCAGCACGCGGCTCGCCACCTTCTCGACAGTGGCTGCAGACAGCGGCAGCTTGTTGGGGAAGCTGCGCATGAACGAGACCCACTTCTCGTCCGGCGTGCACGCCACGGTGTCACCGGACAGCAGGATGCCGCGCCCGTCCGAGCCGGGGATCCGCGCGACGGCGCTGCCCGGGAAGTGCCCGCCGATCCGGTGCAGGGTTATCCCTGGCAGCACCTCGATCGGCTCCCGCCACTCCTTCACCACCGGGTCGTCGCGCTGCAGCCACTCCCGGTCGTCGGCGTTGACGTAGACCGGTACGCCGCCGAACCGGTGTGACCAGGCAACCTGGACCCCGAACATGTGCGGATGGCTGGCGGCGACTGCCGCGATGCCACCCGCCGCGCTCACCTGAGCCGCCAGGTCGTCATCGACATAGCCGGTCGGATCCCACAGCAGGTTCCCCTCCGCCGTCTGGACCAGCAGTGCCCGCTGGCCGATGCCGACGCTGGGCGTGATGTCGATGCCGAAGAGTCCCGGTTCGATCTCGGTGAGGCTGCCTCGGCGTCCGGCGCCCTCGAGCTCCGCCAGCGTTGTCCAGCGTTGACCTGAGGGCCGCACGTACTGGCGCTCGTCGCTGCAGATGGGGCAGGTCTCGGGTGGCTGATCGCTGTCGGGATATTCCACGGCGCAGGTCGCGCAGATCCACTCGGTCACCGGCTCACGATACGACCGCGCAGCACGACGAGTCTCGGGTGCTCCAGGACGGCGAGGTCGGCGCGGGGGTCGGCGTCGAACGCCACCAGATCGGCCGGCATCCCGTCGACCAGGGTGTCCGGCCGGCCCAACCAGGCCCTGGCCCGCCAGGATCCCGCGCCCAGGGCATACTCGGCCGGACAGAACGCCGCCAGGGCGGCGATCTCCCGGCCGATCAGTCCGTGCGGCAGGAAGCCGCCGGCATCGGTGCCGGCGAAGATCGGCACGCCGGCCTGGTACGCCGCGGCGAAGCGCTCGATCCGGGTCGCGTACAGAGCCCGGATGTGCTTGGCGTACGCCGGGAACTTGGCCTCGCCGGCAGCAGCGTAGGACTCGAAGTTCTCCAGCTGCACCATGGTGGGCACCAGCGCCACCTGCCGCTCCGCCATCAGCGCAGTGGTCTCCGGAGACAGCCCGGTGCCGTGCTCGATGCCGTCGATCCCCACCCCGACCAGCTCCTCCAGCGCCTGCTCCCCGAACACATGGGCGGTGACCCGGCAGCCCAGCTGGTGCGCCCGGTCGATCGCCGCCCGAGCCGTTTCGACCGGCCACAGCGGGGTCAGGTCGCCGACCTCCCGGTCGATCCAGTCCCCCACCAGCTTGACCCAGCCGTCGCCGCGGGCTGCCTGCCGCTCCACCTCCGCGACGAGCTCGTCGGGCTGGACCTCGGCGCCGTAGTTGCGCAGATAGCGCAGCGGCCGGGCAATGTGCCGGCCGGCCCGGATGATCCGGGGCAGGTCGTCACGTTCGTCCATCCAGCGGGTGTCGGCAGGACTGCCGGCGTCCCGCAGCAGCAACGCCCCGGCGTCCCGGTCGGTCAACGCATGCTGCAGCGCCCGTTCCGGCGGGACGGCACCCTGGCTCTCCAGCCCGACATGGCAGTGTGCGTCGACCAGGCCCGGCAGCAGCCAAGTCCCGGTCGCGACCGTCGTCGCGTCGCGCACCGGTTCGGTGCGGATCACCCCGTCGTCCACCCACAGCTCGCGGTGCTCCCCGTCCGGCAGCACCACCCCACTCAGGTGGAGTCTCACCGCCGATCAGCTACCGAAGCGGCTGCGCAGCTCCGGTGGCAGCTCGAACTCGGCCATCGCCTTCTGCAGGGCCGCCTCGTCGAACTGGTCCGCGCCGAACGCGGCGGCCGGGTCGACTGCCGGGCTCTGCTGCGAGGGGACGGCGTTGCGCTTGGCGGGATTGCCGGAGACTCCGCGGCCACCCTTCTTCTTCTGCGACTTCGCGGCCGGCCGGCGGTTGCCGCCGGGCACCCCCGGCATCGGCGGCATGCCCGGCAGCGACGGCATCTTGCCTCCGGCCAGTGAGCTCATCATCTTGCGGGCTTCGAAGAAGCGGTTGACGAGCGAGCTGACGTCGGAGACCGCGACGCCGGCGCCCTTGGCGATCCTGGCCCGCCGCGAACCGTCGATGATCTTGGGGTTGTCGCGCTCGGCGGGCGTCATCGAGTGGATGATCGCCTCGATCCGGTCGACTTCCTTCTCGTCGATGTTGCTGATCTGGTCCTTCAGCTCCCCCATCCCCGGCAGCATGCCGAAGATCTTGGACAGCGGGCCCATCTTGCGGACCATCTGCATCTGCTTCAGGAAGTCCGCCAGCCCGAACTCGCCGCCGCCCTTCGCCGCCAGCTTGGCCGCGGCCTTGGCCGACTCCTCGGCGTCGAAGGTCCGCTCGGCCTGCTCGATCAGGGTCAACATGTCGCCCATGCCGAGGATGCGGCTGGCCATCCGGTCGGGGTGGAAGACGTCGAAGTCGCCCAGCGCCTCGCCGTTGGAGGCGAACATGATCGGCTTGCCGGTGACCCGGGCGATGGACAGTGCGGCGCCGCCGCGGGCGTCGCCGTCGAGCTTGGTCAGCACGACTCCGTCGAAGCCGACTCCCTCGGCGAACGCGTTGGCGGTGTTCACCGCGTCCTGGCCGATCATCGCGTCGACGACGAACAGCACCTCGTCAGGCTGCACGGCGTCCCGAATGTCCGCCGCCTGCTGCATCATCTCCGCGTCGA
>JBKPNA010000156.1:0-3841 GCA_046765695.1 Actinomycetota bacterium
CGTGTGCACGACGAGGTCGCGAGCGTCGGCGGCATCGGCCGGCAGCGCGAAGTCGACGCCGAGCGCGGCTGCGACCTCGGCGCGCCCCGCGTCGACATCGACGAGGGTCACCTGCACCGCCGGGATTCGGGTGAGCAGCCGCGCGACGCAGCACCCGACCATGCCGGCGCCGACGACGGTTACCCGGTCGCCGACCAGCGGCCCGGCGTCCCACAGCGCGTTGACCGCGGTCTCCACGATGCCGGCGAGCACGGCGCGGGAGACCGGCACGTCCGCAGGCACGACGACGACGGAACGGGCTGGAACGACATAGGCGGTCTGATGAGGGTAGAGGCAGAAGACGGTACGGCCCCGCAGCTCGGCCGGTCCCTGCTCGACGATGCCAACGCTGAGATAGCCATACTTGACCGGCCCGGGAAAGTCGCCGTCCTGAAAAGGTGCCCGCATGACCTCGTACTGGCTCCGCGGGACCCCGCCGCGGAACACGAGGGTCTCGGTTCCCCGGCTGATCCCCGAGCGCAGCGCCCGGACCACGACGTCGTCCGGGCCGGGCGAGGGCAACGGCACGGATCTGATCTCGCCGACGCCCGGACGGCACAGCCAGAACGCGTACGCGTGCAGACTCCCGTCCCCTGCAGGTTCGGACCTGAACTGCACCGTCACATCTCCCGTCTAATTTCTGTACACGATAGGAGACGGAGGCGGTGATGCGGACGGTTCAGGTCGGGCCCGTGATCGGGCTCACGGGCCAGATCGCACTCCTTTCCGTGCTGGCAGGCACGGTCGGGTTGGGTTTCGCCGGCTGGCTGGTCGGCATCGCGTGCGGTCTCACGACGACCGTGGTGCTCTCCAACGGCCTGAGCCGCTCCGACGCAGCCGCGCTGGGCGCAGCAAACCGGGTGACACTGACCCGAGCCGTCCTCGTCGGCGGCGTTGCGGGCCTGGTTGCCGACGGGCCCGTCGATCGGGGCACTGTCGCCACGCTGGTCGGGCTGGCCGTCGTCGCCCTCGTTCTCGACGGGGTGGACGGCTGGGTCGCACGGCATACCGGCAGCGCCTCAGCACTGGGTGCGCGCTTCGACATGGAGGTCGACGCCTTCCTCATCCTCATCCTGAGCGTTGATGTCGCTCGCTCTGCCGGCCCCTGGGTGCTGGCCATCGGTGCGGCGCGGTATGTCGCCTGGACGGCCGGCGCAGTGGTGCCCTGGCTGGGCGTTCCAGTTCCCCCGCGCTACTGGCGCAAGCCCGTGACGGCAATTCAGGGCATCGTGCTCACGGCCGCCGTGGCGCAGCTGTTGCCTGCGCTGCTGATGAACGCGATGATCGCGGTGGCGTTGATCCTGCTCGCCGAGTCCTTCGGCCGCGATGTGGTGTGGCAGTGGCGGCAGCGCCGCATCGCCACCACGGTGCGAGTCGAAACCGGCCAGCTCGTCGTGGCGGGCAGTGACTAGGGCCCGGGCGGCCAGCGCTGTGGCGCTGCTGCTGCTGTGGTTCGCGCTGGTTTTCCCCGACCAGCTCAGCCGCCTGACACCGGGTGCTCTGCTCCGCATCCCCGTCGAGGTGCTGTTGCTCGTCGCTCTCGCGCTCGTCCTGCCGGCGGGGCCACGGCGGATGCTGGCGTGGGTCGTCGGCATCGGGCTAGCCGCGCTGGCAATTCTGAAGATTCTCGATCTGGGCTTCTTCTCGGTGCTCGGCCGGCCGTTCAGCCCGCGCACCGACTGGAGCTACCTGGGGTCCGCCGTCGGCCTGCTGCATGACTCGGTAGGGCCGGTCTGGACGGTCGGCGCCGTCGGCGTCGCTGTCCTGCTGCTGGCGTCCGTGCTGGTCATCGTGCTCTGGTCGGTGCTGCGGCTGACCCGGGTCACGACCCGGCATCGCGCCTCCTCGGCATGGGCCGTCGGCGTGCTCGGCCTGGTCTGGTTGCTGTGCGCCGCGCTCGGCGTACGGGTTGCCGGCGGACCGGTAGCCGCCACCGCCGCCGCCGGATTCACCAAGCCACAACCCGACCGGGCACTCTCGGTGTACGACCCACTCGCCACGACGCCCGGTAGTGATCTGTTCACCGGCCTGCGTGGCAAGGACGTGCTCGTCGTGTTCGTGGAGAGCTACGGCCGGGTCGCTGTTCAGGACTCCACCATGTCGCCCGCTGTGGACGTGGTGCTCAATCGCGGCACGGCGTCCTTGGCGGCGGACGGATTCTCCACTCGCAGCGCCTTCCTCACCTCGCCGACCTACGCAGGGATCAGCTGGCTCGCGCACTCCACGCTCCAGTCAGGACTGTGGATCGACAATCAACAGCGTTACAACCAGCTGCTGCAGAGCGACCGTCTGACGCTGAGCGCGGCGTTCAAGCGCGCCGGCTGGCGTACGGTCGCCGCCGCGCCAGCGAACACGGAGGACTGGCCGGAGGGCATGGCGTTCTACGGCTACGACCAGATCTACGACTCGCGGAACGTCGGGTACGCGGGCCCGAACTTCGGCTACGCCACGATGCCGGACCAGTACACCCTCGCCGCCTTTCAGCGCAACGAGCTCTCCCGGCGCAACCGTCCACCGGTGATGGCAGAGATCGACCTGATGACCTCGCACGGTCCATGGGCGCCGCTGCCGCGGATGGTCGACTGGAAGGCTGTCGGGGACGGCTCGATCTTCGCCGGCATGCCCGAGCAGGGGCACTCACCGGACGATCTGCTGGGTCACCCGGTGCTGATCCAGGCCGCGTACGGAGAGTCGATCCAGTACTCGCTAAACGCCCTGATCTCCTTCGTGCAGACCTTCGGCGACGACGACCTCGTCGTCATTGCGCTCGGCGACCACCAGCCGGCCGCGGTTGTCACCGGGCCGGATGCGAGCCGGGACGTACCGATCACGATCATCGCGAAGGATCCCGAGGTGATGAGCCGGATCGCCTCGTGGGGCTGGCAGCCCGGGATGCTGCCCGATCCGCACGCTCCGGTCTGGCCGATGGACGCGTTCCGCGACCGCTTCCTGACCGCGTACGGACCGCAGTGAGACGCGGCTGGTCCTCGGCGCGGGCAGCGGTGCCGACCGCGGATGTCGTGCTGCTGCGACACGGCGACACCAAGCTGTCCCCGGAGCGCCGGTTCTCCGGGATCGGCAGCTGGGATCTTGGTCTGTCTGCTGCCGGGCGGGATCAGGCTCAGCGCGCTGCCGGCTCGGCCCTGCTGCGGGATTGCGCCATCGCTGAAGTCGTGTCCTCACCGCTGACCAGGTGCCAGGAGACAGCTCGGATCGTTGCTGACGCACTGGGTGTCTCGATCGTCGTCGAGGAGGACCTGCGCGAGCTGGACTTCGGCGTCTGGGAAGGGATGACATTCGACGAGATCCAGGACCGGTACCCCGAGGACCTGCAGCGGTGGACACAGTCTGCTGAGGCGTCCCCCACGGGAAGCTCGGAGACCTTCGCCGCGGTCGTCGACCGGATGGGGAGCGTTGCCGAGCGATTCGCGGTCCGGTACGCCGGCGCCTCGGTGCTGGCCGTGACCCACATAACTCCCATCAAGGCCTTGGTCGCGCACGCGCTCGGGGCGCCACCGACAGCCCTGTTCCGGATGGAGCTCTCGTCCGCCTGCTTCTCGCGAATCAGCTACACCGGTGGGGAAGCCTCCGTGCGGCTGTTGAACGACACCTCACACCTGCGCTGATTGTCTCCAGACCCGTCACTCTCGCGTTTTGCCGTCACATGATGTCTAAAGCGTGTCCCCAGCGGCTGCGAGGCACCGGTTTGCCGTCACATGACGCGAAACGTGGACTCGGTATCCGGACGGCGAGTACGTGAGCCGGTTCCGCGCCTGAGGCTGACGGCTGCCCACACGCAGAC
>JBKPNA010000157.1:0-10432 GCA_046765695.1 Actinomycetota bacterium
GGATTTCGCCGCTGGTGTTGCTGTTGATCACGGCTTTCCGTCCGCTTTCGGACTTCATCGCGAATGGCCCGTTGGCGTGGCCCGAAGAGTGGACGCTGCAGAACTTCGCCGACGCCTGGAGCATCGGCAACTTCGCCACCACCTACCGGAACAGCGCATTCCTTTTGATCCTCAAGGTTCCGGTCGGCGTGCTGATCTCGGCGATGCTCGCGTTCGCGTTGGCGAAGCTGCGGATCCGGTTCGGAACCGCGATCATGTACACCGTCTTCCTGGGCCTCACGATCCCGATCTACATCACCCTCGTCCCGGTGTTCGTGATGATGCGCAGCATCGGGCTCTCGGACAGCGTTCCCGGCTTGGTCGGTCCATACCTGGCCTTCGGCATCCCGTTCGAGGTGCTGGTGCTGCAATCCTTCTTCCGGCAGCTACCCGACGAGATCATCGAGGCGGCCAAGATCGACGGCGCCAATCCCTGGCGGATCTTCTTCACCCTGGTGCTGCCGCTGTCGTCCCCGGCGCTGGTGACCGTGCTGATCCTCGACGCCGTCTCCACCTGGAATGAGTTCCTGTTCGCCCTGATCCTGCTCAGCTCCGACGCCAACAAGACCATTCCGGTCGGCCTGCTGAACTTCCAGGGTCAGTTCTCCAGCAACCAGACTGGCCTGGCCGCTGGCATCCTGATCGCGGTGCTGCCGATCCTGATCGCGTACCTGGTGCTGCAAAAGTGGATCGTCGGCGGATTGACCGCCGGCGCGACGAAGGGCTGACGACATGACCGACCTGCCAACCTTTGGTGCCGGCATCTGGCACTTCGCGACCTACAAGGACCGCTACGCCACCGAGGGCTACGGACCTCCTGTCGGGCTGCTGGAGCAGATCGACAAAGCCGGGGCCGTCGGAGATCTCTCGGTGGTCGACCTGAACTGGCCGTTCGCCGGCTTCGACGGCACTCTCGATGACGTCAAGGAGGCGCTGGCCCGCAATCGCCTGCGGGCGGTCGCCATCACACCGGAGATCTACAACAAGGACTACGTCAAGGGCTCCATCACCAACCCTGATCCTGCGGTCCGGGCCCAGGCGCTCACCCTGCTCAACGAGGCGACCGAACTTGCCAAGAACCTCGGCTGCGACTACGTCAAGCTCTGGTTCGGCCAGGACGGCTGGGACTACCCGTTCCAGGTCGACTACCGGCAGATCTGGAAGCTGGCGGTCGACGGGCTGCGAGAGCTCGTCGGCGCTCATCCAGAGATCAACTTCGTGATCGAGTACAAGCCGCGGGAGCCGCGTAACAAGATCATCTTCCCCAACGCCGCGCGTACCTTGCTGGCGATCCAGCAGGTCGGCCTGGACAACCTGGGCATCCTGCTCGACTTCGGCCACTCGCTGTACGGACTGGAGACGCCCGCCGATGCCGCGCAGCTGTGCATCGACGCCGGCAAGCTGTTCGCCATCGACGTCAACGACAACTTCCGCGGCTGGGACGACGACATGGTCGTCGGCTCGGTCCATCTGGTGGAGACCTTCGAGTTCTTCCACACGCTGCGCAAGAACGACTGGGACGGCGTGTGGCAACTCGACCAGTTCCCGTTCCGCGAGGACAGCGTCGAAGCGGCCAAAGCCGCCGTACGGTTCCTCAAGGCGCTGCACCGGGCACTGGACCGGCTCGACGAGCAAGCCCTCGCGGAAGCGCAGGCCAACCACGACGCCCTGGCGGCGCAGCGGCTGGTCCAGCAGGTGCTGCTCAGCTGCATGGCCGAAGGCGAGGACGCGGCCGACGCGGGAGCCATCGAGGTTTCGGCATGACCGCATTGGCCGCCGAGCACATTACGATGCCCGCCTTCGGCAGGCTGTCACCACATGCCGGCCGCAGTGAGCAGATCGCCCACATCGCCGAGGCCGCCCGCCAGATCCGGATCCAGGACCTGAAGCTTGTGCACTACGCAGGAGCAGGTCACATCGGTGGCGACTTCTCCGCCATCGACATCCTGGCCACACTGTACGGGTCGGTACTGAACATCACCCCGGACACGGTGGACGACCCGGAACGGGACCGGTTCATCCTCTCCAAAGGGCATGTCGCGGGTGCCCTCTACACCACCCTCGCCGCCTTCGGTTTCCTACCGGTTGAGGAGCTGGCGACTTTCCTCAAGCCGCTGTCCAAGCTCAACGGCCATCCCAATCGCAACAAGGTGAACGGTGTGGAGGCCAACACCGGGCCGCTTGGCCACGGGTTGCCGATCGCGGTCGGTCATGCGCTGTCGGCCAAGCTGGACGTGTCCGGCCGCCGGACGTACGTGCTGACCGGGGACGGCGAGCTGCAGGAGGGTCGCAACTGGGAAGCGATGATGGCCGCGTCGCAGTACGAGTTGGACCGGCTGACCGTCATCGTCGACCGGAACCGGCTGCAGCAGGGCGCCACCGTTCGGGAGACCAACGATCTCGATCCGCTGGACGCCAAGGCTTCGGCGTTCGGGTTCGCCGTGGTGGAGGTCAACGGCCACGACCACGGCGAGCTGCTCGACATGCTGTCCTCGGTTCCCTTTCGGCCGGGCAAGCCGACGTTCGTGATCGCGCACACCCACAAGGGCCACCCGATCTCGTTCATGAGCAACAACGCCGCCTGGCACCACAAGGTCCCCAACGAAGCAGAGCTGCAACAGGCGATCGACGAGCTGGAAGTCGCTCCGATGGGTAACGGCGCCGTCCGCACTGGAGGACAATCATGACCAGCACCGTCTCCGCACCACGCGGATCCATCGCCGACCAGCCCAGGTTCGACTGCCGCAACGCCTACGTCGAGACGCTCGCCGACCTGGCCCAGCACGACCACCGCATCGTCGGCGTGGTCAACGACTCGGTCGGCTCCAGCAAGCTGGACGCCTTCAAGAAGGCCTTCCCCGACCGGCTGATCAACGTCGGCATCGCGGAGCAGGACATGGTCGGCGTCGCAGCCGGCCTGGCCAACGGCGGCCGGATCGCTTTCGTCTCCGCCGCGTCCTGCTTCCTCACCGCACGGGCGCTGGAGCAGATCAAGGCCGACGTCGCCTACAGCAACCGCAACGTCAAGCTCTGCGGCATGAGCCCCGGGGTGGCGTACGGGGAGCTGGGGCCCACCCACCACTCCATCGAGGACATCGCCTGGCTCCGCGCGATCGACAACATGATCATCGTCGTGCCGGCCGACCCGATCGAGACCGCCGCCGCCCTACGCTGGGCCGCCGCGACCGAGGGCCCGGCGTTCATCCGGGTCAGCCGGATGAGCGTCCCGGAGATCTACGGCGAGGATTACGAGTTCGTGCCAGGCCGGGCGGTCACGGTCCGAGACGGCGACGATGTGACGATTCTCAGCAACGGCACCGTGCTCTGGCGATCGCTTGCGGCCGCCGAGCAGCTCGCCGCCGAGGGCATCGACGCCCGGGTCATCTCCATGCCGACCGTGAAGCCCCTCGACGTCGACGCCGTCGTCCGCGCCGCCCGGGAAACCAAGGGCATCGTCACCGCCGAGGAAGCGACCAAGGCCGGCGGCCTGGGCGGCGCCGTCGCCGAGACCGTGGTGCAGCAACATCCCACTCGGGTCACCATCCTCGGCTTTCCCGAATTCGCGCCCACCGGTTCGGCCGGGTTCCTGCTCGACCGGTACGGCATGTCACCCGCCGGAATCGCCGACGCGGCCCGCGCCCTGGTCAGGTAGGCACGCTTCGCCACAGCGAGCCGATGAGGAGCCCCGTGACGGCAGATCGGATCGAGCTCAGCAGTCCAAGTGTCAACCTGCGGGTGGACATCGACGACGACGGCCGGGTGGCGCTGGCCGCCATCGGCGGTGGTGGCACCTCACTGGAGGCAAGTCACCACGCTCCCGCGATCGAGTTGCAGTTCACCGACGAGCCGCATTCGACTCCGGTGCTGCGGCTCGCCGGCTCCACCGGCGGAACCCGGCTTCGCTATCGCGAGCACGCTGCCGCCGGCGACGGCGAAACGCACTGGCTTGCCGTGACGACCGAGGACGCCGAGCGGGTCTCAGCGCGCTGGCTGCTACGCACCCGAGCCGGATCCGCCGCAGTGACCAGCACCGTGGAGGTCACCAACATCGGCGACGAGGAGCTGACGCTCGGCGCGGTCTCGACGTTGTCGCTGGCCGTCACGGGCGATGTCGCCGGCGTCGCGATCGGACCGGATCAGCTGGACCTGATCAGCGGCATGAACGACTGGTGTGCTGAGAACCGCTGGCAGCGCCAACCCGTACGCGACTATCTGCCAGATCTCTCCTCCGCCGCCCACCGACCGCCGCCGAAGGGAGCTCACAGCGCCCGCGCCTTCGGTTCCTGGTCGACCGGCGGAGTGCTGCCCGCCGGAGTGCTGGCCACCAGCGACGACAGCTTCGCGTTGGCCTGGCAGCTGGAGCACAACGGTCCGTGGCGGTGGGACCTCGCCGAGGAGCCGAACGGCTTGACGCTGACGCTGAGTGGTCCGACCGACACCGATCACCAGTGGAGTGCCGTCCTCCGGCCAGGCGAGACCTTCGCTACGGTCCCGGCCACTGTGACGGTAGGCGCCGGCTGGCAGGCCGCCGTGGCTGAGCTGACCAAGCACCGGCGGCTGACCCGTCGCCCGCATCCCGCGAATGAGCAGCTTCTGCTGGTCTACAACGACTTCATGAACACCCTGATGGGTGATCCGACGACGGAGCGGCTGCTGCCGCTGGTCGACGCGGCGGCAACTGCGGGCGCGGAGGTGTTCTGCATCGACGCCGGCTGGTACGACGACACCATGGCCGGATTCGCGGGCTGGTGGGACCACGTCGGCGAGTGGCAGCCCTCGACGACCCGCTTTCCTCACGGCATTGCGGAGGTGCTCGACCGGATCCGGGAGCGCGGGCTCGTACCCGGGCTCTGGCTTGAGCCAGAAGTAGTCGGTGTGCGCAGTCCGATGGCCAGCCGGCTGCCCGATGACGCCTTCTTCACTCGACGCGGACACCGGGTCGCCGAGGCGGGTCGCTATCACCTCGATCTACGCCATCCGGCGGCCCGGGCCCATCTGGACGCGACGGTAGACCGGTTGGTCGATGATCTGGGTGTCGGCTACTTCAAGTTCGACTACAACATCAACCCAGGACCGGGCACCGATGCCGGTGGCACCAGTGCGGGTGCTGGACTGCTCGGCCACAACCGAGCGCACGTCGACTGGTTGGACGCACTGCTCGATCGGCATCCCGACCTGATCGTCGAGAACTGCTCCTCGGGAGCGATGCGGTCAGATTTCGCGCTGCTCTCCCGGTTGGCACTGCAGTCGACCAGCGATCAGCAGGACGTGGCGCGGTATGTGCCGATCGCGGTTGCCGCCCCGATGATGATGCTGCCGGAGCAGGCTGGTTCGTGGGCCTACCCGAGCGCGGTGATGGACCGTGAAGAGACCATCGCCTCACTCTCGCTCGGCCTGCTCGGCCGGCTCTATCTGTCCGGGCATCTGCCGCAGCTCTCGGAGGATCAGTGGGCGCTGGTGCGCGAAGCAGTCACGGCGCATCGCCGAATGCGGAGCGAGATCGGTTCGCTGGTCCCCCGCTGGCCACTCGGCCTGCCGGGCTGGGACGACCGTTGGGCCGCCCTTGCACTGACAGGTCCGGAGGTCACTCTGCTCACGGTGTTCCACCGCGGCGCCGGGCATGCCGAGGCTACGGTTCCGCTGCCATGGCTGGCCGGCGTACCCGTCCGGATGGAGCCGGTGTTCCCGAGCGAGGTCAGCGGCTGGACGCTGGAATGGGACCCCGCCGCGACCATGCTCCAGCTGCGCGCCGCGGACGCTCCGGTGAGCGCCCGTACCGTGGCGTTTCAGGCCACGGCCTGATCGCCCTCATGGGCAGTTCGAGGCCGCGCCGCCTGGATCAGCAGTCCCGCGGCGGACACGATGCACAGCAGGGCCGGGACCAGGAATACCCCGGGGACACCGAACCAGCGGACGCCCAAACTGCCGGCGACGCCGCCGATTCCGGCGGCGAACCGGACCGCGGAAAAGTAGAGCGCCGACGCCATGCCGATCCCCGCCGGATACAGGTCCTGCGCCACCGTGATGCCGATCCCGCCGAGAGTCGCCCACATCGCCGCATGGAACATGGTCGCCGCAATGAGCATCAGTTCATCACCGGCGGTCACGAAGCCGACGTACGCCGCGACGCCGAACAACACGTTGACCACCACCAGCCGAGGCGCACCGAACCGGTCGGCCAGTACACCCATGATCGGAATGAACAGCAGCATCCCGAACGACTGAGCGGAGATCACGACCCCACGCAACCAGTCCGGAGTGCCGAGCTGAAGTTCCATGTAGATCGGCAGGTAGGCGAACCTGATGGTGTCGCCACACATCGCCAGCACGCACAGGCTGAGAAACGTCACCAGCGGCACCAGGCTCGGGCGCCGCGACGCGTTCCGGCCGGCTGGGCCGTCAGGGGAGACCGGGTCGGGGACGGCGCGGCTGACCCGCTGCCCGATCAACGGCACCACCTGCACCGCGGTGCACACACCCGCCGCGATCAGCGCTGGCCGGAGCCCGGCGACGCCGCCGAGCACGCTGCCCAGCACCGGGCCGGTCATGAAACCCAGACTGAACCCAAGCCGGACCGTTGACATCACCCGGTTGTCCGCACCGGTGGGAACCTGGGTCAGTTGGTCACGGACTGCGGCGAAGACCAGTGAGCTCGTCGCACCTGCGAAGCCGAGCACCGTGATGTTGAGCACGAACGCCATCCACAGCTCGGTGCTGAGTGCCATCAGGACCCACCCGATCAGGCTCAGCAGCGCACCAACCCGGAACAGCGAGAGCCGATCGGTCAACCGGTCCGACCACCTGCCAACCAGAAACCCGAGGAGCGGAGCGGCCAGGTTGGTGAGAAAGAACAAGCCGGCCATTGGCAGCGACGCGTGCAGATCCTGCACCAGGAACAGTGACAGCTGAGGCATGGCGACCGAGATCCCCAGGCCGCCGAAGAACAGGCTCACCGTCGCTCGCCGGTACAGCCGCGACCGCAGCACCACACCGACCGTCGAGCTCGGCCTGGTGATGACGGCGTGTGCTGGCACCCGCCTACCGTAGCCGCCGCCCCGATGCTGGCTTCGGGTGAATCAGCCCGGGGCCGGCAACGACGGTCGGTCGTCACGTTCCTCCAGGCGCAACAGCGGCAGGCCGCTACCTGTTCTGGCGGGCGAGATCGACCAGCTGGCAAATACGCTGACCCGACAAGGTCGTCTTGGACACGAATCCGACGGCTGGGCTGTCGGTGATCAGCTCGGCGTAGTCCTCCTCGGCATGTGCCGAGATCAAGATCATGTCGAAGAGATCTCCATCGGACCGTTCGTGGAGTTGCCTGGTCACCTCGAAGCCGCTATCCCCGCCCAGATCGATATCGACCAGCACGACATCGGGATGCAGCTGCGCCGCTTGGTGCAGCGCCTCTGTAGGGGTCGAGGCAACGCCTACCACGGTGATTCCCTGGCCTTCGAGCCAGCGACGGGCGGCCGCAAGGAACGGCGCACTGTCGTCGACGATCAGGCACCGCAGCATGGCTCAAGTCTTTGGGATGGAGAAGCGACGCGCATTCCGGCTAGCTGCAGGATGCGCCCAACCGATGGTCCGGTACCGCTAGCCGGAATAGGGGATGCTGGCTGACCGCGATGTCCGGGCCGGGAGGCGATGCGACCTTTGCCTTATGACGTACTACCAGCCTCTGCCGCGCGCAGCCGCCCGGCATCGGGTCCCACCGTGGGCACGGGTGCTGCTGACCGGTCTCGCGCTGTGGGTTGCAACGGTGCTCATCACCTTCGCCAGCGGCAACGTCGCCCTGGTTCCCACGATCATCCTGCTGGGCAGCTTCCTCATCCCGGTGACCTTCGTGGTGTACGCGTTCGGCCGCGCCGACGCAGTGCTGACCGCCCAGCGCATCTTCACGGCGTTCATCTGTGGCGGCGTGCTGGGCGTGCTGGGCGCCACGATCTTGGAAACCGCCTTGCTGCGGCAGCCGACCGGCCTCTCCTACCTCGGCGTCGGACTGATCGAGGAAGCGGTCAAGCTGGCGGCGCTGTGGCTGCTGGCCCGGCGCCTGCCCTGGTACACCGCCCGCGACGGGATGGTGCTGGGTGCGGCAGTGGGATTCGGGTTCGCCGCTTTGGAGAGCGCTGGCTACGCCTTCGTCGCGCTGTTCGGGTCGAACGGTCTCTCATTGCTCAACGTCGTCGAGACTGAGATGCTGCGCGGGATTCTGACGCCATTCGGTCACGGGCTGTGGACGGCGATCCTCGGTGGCGCACTGTTCGCGACCGCTGCCCGGTCCCGCCGTGGACGGCCCCGGCTACGCGTCTCGCTGGCGGGCTGGTATCTGCTGATGGCTGTGCTGCATGCATTGTGGGATGCCTCCAACTCGATCGCTTTCTGGCTGACGCACCTGCTCACCGGAACGGCGACCCAGTGGACGATGATCGGACAGGGTGACCCACCGCCGGTGACCTCCGGGCAGGTGCACCTGTACACCGCAACGAACTGGGCGCTGCTGCTCCTCGACGCGCTGGTCGGCGTGCTGATCCTGGTGACCAGATGGCATCGAGCAGCCGCTGTCGGCTCGAACGTCGAGCTCGCTCGACCAGCCACGACACCGGCAGATCATCAGGTCGTCGCCCAGGCCAACGCCCACAGTTGACCCGCCGCCCGGCCCCACCCGCATCCTGATGCTTCGATGTATGACAACCTGTTGACAGGCAAGTGATTACTTGCATAACGTTCGGTCCGTGGGTGACGTCTTCAAGGCCTTGGCCGATCCGACGCGCCGCACGATCCTCGATGAGCTGACCGACAGGGACGGGCAGACGCTGTTTGAGATCTGCTCGCGCCTGTTGACCAAGCACGGGCTTGGCTCGTCCCGGCAGGCGATCTCGCAGCACCTCGACGTGCTGGAGGCTGCCGGTCTGGTCGAGATCAGTCGCGAGGGCCGCTACAAGCTGCACTACATCAACACTGCGCCGCTCGAACCGATCGTCGAGCGGTGGCTGACGAAGGCTGGGAAGAACTCCGGTGACCACCTCGACAACCGGCGCCGGCACACGCAGAAGGGATCGACATGAGAATCAAGCTGGCCAGCGTGCTGGTTGACGACCAGGAGAAGGCGCTGCGGTTCTATACCGAGGCTCTCGGTTTCCAAGAGAAGACCAACATGGCGTTGGGTGAGCATCGGTGGATCACCGTGGTGTCCCCGGACGATCCGGACGGCATCGAACTCGTCCTCGAACCCGACGAGCACCCGGCGGTGAAGCCGTTCAAGGAGGCGCTGGTCGCCGACGGCATACCGTTCACCTCTTTCGCCGTCGACGACGTTCGGGCGGAGTACGAGCGGCTGAGTGGGCTTGGGGTGCGCTTCACCCAGGAACCTACGAACATGGGACCGGTGACCACAGCAGTGCTCGACGACACCTGCGGCAACCTCATCCAGATCGCCCATCAGGCAAGCTACTAGGGTCAGCCGTGGCATGGGCATCCGACGTAAGTGGGAAGAAGTCGTCGGAGTCGAAGCCCATCACCGGACCGACTCCGGATGGCCCGGCGGCGAAATCTGCAACTACGCGGGTGTCCTCAGCCCCAGGCACAGAACCCGACTCATGTCCAGAGTCGAGCCCTTCGTCATCCTCCACCCTGTTCCCCTTATCTCTGCGGTTACCGACCCGCCGGCCGTCGGCCGGTCCTTGGCTGAGACACCGGTGAACCCACAGGTCCGATGCGTTCCACCAACTGTCGGTGCTTCCACAGCTGAAGACGCCGACCAGCGGCCGCCATGACGGGGACTGTCGTCAAGTACTGGTTGCGCCCGCGGGGTCAGGCCATCCTGGGTTGACAGCAGGACAGTCTTACGAGCTGATGTGATCCCTCACGCGGTCGTGGAGCGGTCTGTTCCAGGGATGCCAGGCACCATGAGCAGCGACTTACCCTGGTGTGGGCCCAGGGCGATCGGGAAACCGCGCTCCCCACCGACGATCCCAAGCTTGCTATCGGTGAACATGTCCGTTACAGCGGCGCCCGGCGAAAATTGCTCCGAGACGATTCGGTCGGATATCGGCTGGTTCGAGAAGTTCAAGGCGGTTACCTGAATGAGTCCGTTGTCCAGCCGATGAACCATCACCAGCAAAGCCTTGTTGGACACGCCTGGTATGTCGACCTGCGCGCTCGTGGCAATGCCATAGCGCCGGCGGACCGCTAAAATATCGCGCAGGCACGAAACGAACGAGGTTCTCTTCCTCAGCTGCTCGGGTAGCGATCCATACAGACTGCGCCCGCGGGGCATATTTGACGAGGAACAGCGTGCTTGAGGCTCATAGTGCATTAAGTCGTACGCGGCGCGGTTGATCCAGCGCGTGTCGCCCGATCCCATGAACTGTGCGACCTGGGATCGCTCCAGGGT
>JBKPNA010000158.1:0-4361 GCA_046765695.1 Actinomycetota bacterium
GTGGTGAACCAGATCACGGTCGATGCTGAGACCGAGCACTACGCCAAGGAAGCGCTGCAGCGGATGCTCGACCTTCCTGGCGAGACCGCCAAGGACTGATACGGCGCAATCTGGGGCCGTATCTCCGCACAAAGCCACGAACGATGCCGGATCAGTCCAGATCGGCCGCCGTATCTCCGCACAAGCCACAAACGACCCGCACCACGACCATTCGCTCCAACGCGATGAGTCGGCGGGCCCACTGTGGTCAGTACCGGTAGGCGCCGCGAGGAGGGAATCGATCCGTGACTGAGCTGCATTCGGTACTGAAGGAGTTGGGTCTGGTCGAGGCGCCCCGGTGGCACGACGACCGTCTGGTCTTCTCCGACTGGGGGGCGGGGACCGTTCTCGCGCTGGGCCAGGACGGTCACGCCGAGACCCTGGCCATGGTCGAGGGCATGCCGTTCTGTTCCGACCGGCGCCGGGACGGTCAACTGCTAGTGCTTAGCCAGTCCGGGTTGATGGCCAGGAAGTCCGACGGCACGCTGACCGTCTTCGCCGATCTGACCGGCCTCTCCGAGCATGCGTGGAACGACATCGTGGTGGATGGGCGGGGCAACGCGTACGTCAACAACATCGGGTTCGAGTTCGGCGGCGAGTTCGCCCCCGGACTGATCGCCCTGGTCACGACGGACGGCTCGGTCCGCCAGGTGGCCGACGGGCTGGCCTTTCCCAACGGCATGGCAGTCACCCCGGACAACTCCACCCTGATCGTCGCCGAGTCCTACGGCGGGGTGCTCACCGCGTACGACATCGAACGTGACGGCTCGCTGTCCGGCCGGCGGGTGTGGGCCGATCTGGCCGGCGCCGCTCCGGACGGGATCTGCCTCGACGCCGAAGGTGCGGTCTGGTTCGCCGAGGTGCCGGGCCGGCGCTGCGTACGGGTGGTCGAGGGCGGCGAGATCCGGCAGGTCATCGAGTCAGACCTCGGATGCTTCGCCTGCATGCTGGGCGGCCCTGACCGAAGGACCCTCTACGTCACCGCGGCGGCATGGCCGGATGCGATGACCCCGGGCAGCCGCACGGGCCAGATCCTCTCCGCGACCGTCGACGTGCCGGGCGCCGGCTGGCCGGGCTGACGCCGAGAAACAGATCTGCACCCCTTCGATCGATCTGCACCGCCAGCAACGGGTGCAGATCGAAGGAAAGGGTGCAGATCCGTCGAGTCAGTTGGGGACGAGGCCCTCGTCCGAGCCGCTCAGCAGACTCTGGACCTCCTCCACGGTGGCGTCGGCCGCCGGAAGGATCAGATCGGAATCCAGCAGCTCGTCGTCGGGCACCGGAGTGCCGCTCGACCGGACCTGCTCCAGCAGGCTGTGCAGCGCATCGGCCAGTTCCTCCTGGTTGCCCGTCGACACCGCCGCCTCCACCGCGTCGTCCAGAGCGTTCAGGCTACGGGTCGCCTCATCGGAGAGCTGCCACTGGCCCTCGTTCAGGATCCGGACGATCACCTCAGGTCGCCCTGGCTCTGCTGGGTCTGCGGGGCCTGGTAGCCGCCAGCCGCCGGCGGTGCCTGGTACTGCTCCTGGGCCGGCGGGTTCTGGTACTCCGCGGCTCCCGGCTCCGCCCCCGTCGGCTGGCCGGCGGCGGGCTGCCCCTCGATGGCAGGTGTCGCGGCCGACTGCCCGGCACCGAGCGAGGCCTTCATGCTGGCCAGCTCGTTCTCTACGTCAGAGGTCGAGGCGAGCTGCTCCAGCTCGAGCGTGATGTCGTCCTTGGCCATGCCGGTGGGATCGTCCAAGGCGCCACTGGCGAGCAGCTCGTCGATCGCCCCGGCCCGGGCCTGCATCTGAGCGGTCTTGTCCTCGGCACGCTGGATGGCCAGGCCGACGTCGCCCATCTCCTCGCTGATCCCGGAGAAGGCCTCGTTGATCCGGGTCTGCGCCTCGGCGGCGGAGTAGGTGGCCTTGATGGTTTCCTTGCGGGTACGGAAGGCGTCCACCTTGGCCTGCAGCCGCTGGCTGGCCCGGGTCAGCTTCTCTTCCTCGGCCTGCAACTGAGCGTGCTGGGCCTGCAGGTCGGTCAGCTGCTGCTGCAGCCCGGACCGCCGGGTGAGCGCCTCCCGAGCCAGGTCCTCCCGGCCAACCTCCAAGGCTTTCTGGGCCTGTGCGGTGAGCTTGTCGGCCTGGGTGTTCAGCTGGGTCGCCTGCAGCTCCACCCGCTTCCGGCTGGTGGCCACGTCGGCCACGCCGCGGCGGACCTTCTGCAGCAGCTCCAGCTGGCGCTGATACGAGTAATCCAATGTCTGCCGCGGGTCCTCGAGCTTGTCGAGGGCCTTGTCGGTTTTCGCGCGGAAGATCATCGAGATGCGTTGAAAGATGCCGCTCATGTTGGGGTCAGCTGGTCCTTCCCAGATCCGGGTCGCGGCCATGGCCGCTCGCAGGCTCCCACCGTATCGCTGCGCAGAAATGGCAGACCACAGAGCGGGCGGGTACTTTCGACATTCAGGGGGGACCCCTGAGACAATTCAGGGCCCAGTTCGCGCGAAATGAGGAGCTCGTGGCACTGTTCCGTCGAAACGCCGAACCGGCCGTCGCAGAGCAGCCAACCCCGCCGACGCCGGCGCGGGGCAGCAAGAAGGACCGGCCGACACCCAGCCGCAAGGATGCGGAGGCAGCCCGGCGGGAGCGGGTCAACATGCCGCTGAGCAATCGAGAGGCTCGCCAGGTGGCGGCTCGGCAGTCCCGGGCGGAACGGATGCGAGCGCTTGGCGAGCGGGACCGTACGCCGGAGAAAGTGCTGATGCGTGACTACGTCGACGCCCGGTTCAGTCTCGGTGAGCTGCTCCTCCCCTCCGTGGTAGTGATCTTGCTGACCACCGCGTTCGGCTCGTTCGTGCCGTCGATGGCAGTTTTTACGACGATGGCGATGTATGTGTTCATCCTCGCGGTGATCGTCGATCAGGTCTTGATGTGGCGCGGCTTCAAGCGCGTGCTGGCCCAGCGACTGCCGAAGGCCCAGACCAAGGGCCTGCTGATGTACGGAGTGACCCGCAGCACTCAGCTCCGCAGGTTCCGGATGCCGCCCCCTCGCCTCAAGCGCGGCGAAGCGTATTGATGGGCAAGGGGGGACGACCCCCCTTGAACCCCCCGCGGCGCGCCAACAACACACGGGCGCGCGCCCGAAGAGCCGGCCCACGACCCAGGAGTGGAGAAGAAGATGAGATGGCACTGGGTCCCCGACCGCCAGCCCGACGATCCCACGAAGATCGCCCGGACGTTTCCCACCCAGGGTGAGGCGGAGACGTGGCTCGGGGAGTTCTACCCCAGCCTGCTGGAAGCCGGGGTTCGCGCGGTCAGCCTGTACGAGTCGGATCGGCTCATCTACGGCCCGATGAGCCTGGAGCCGGAGTAGCCGGGACGTCAGCGTGGGTCGCCCTGACGTCGACCCACGCTGACGACTCGGTCAGGGCGGTGCCTCAGGGTTCTCGGACGCCGGGTGTCACGAACGGTGGTTTGACCACCACGAACGGCTCCGACCGACCGCGTACGTCCACGCTCACCACGTCATCGACCGCCACCCCCGAGTCGACAAGAGCCAGGGCGATGCCGGTCTTCAGCGTGGGTGAGAAGGTGCCTGAGGTCACCGCACCGAGTTCCCGGCCGTCGACTCCGCGGACGACCATGCCGGGACGCGGAATGCCGCGCCCGGTGGCGCGCAGGGCGCGGAGCAGCCGGGTGGGACCTGCCTGCTTCTCGGCCCGCAGCGCCTCGTGACCGAAGAAGGTGTCCTTCGACCAGCCAACGGCCCAACCGAGCCGCGCTTGCACCGGGGTGATCGTCGGGGACAGATCCTGGCCGTGCAGCGGGTAGCCCATCTCGGTGCGCAGCGTGTCGCGGGCCCCGAGCCCGGCAAGTTGCAACCCGTACGGCTCACCCGCTGCCACCACCGCATCCCACACCCGAAGCGCCGCGGGATCCGGGACCACCAGCTCGTAGCCGCGTTCACCGGTGTAGCCGGTCCGGCAGACCGAGACCGGGATGCCGTCAAAGTGGAGCTCGACGAAGGACATATAGTCGTGACCGGTCGGCAGGCCGGCGGCGGTCAGCACCTCGTCGGAGTGCGTCCCCTGGACGGCGAGGATGGCGTAGTCGCGGTGCCGGTTGGCCACCGTGACGCCCACCGGTGCGGCCGCAGTGAGCCGAGCCACCACCTCGGCGCAGTTGGCCGCGTTGGGAATCAGCAACACCTCGTCGGGTGAGCGGAGGTAGGCGATCAGGTCGTCGACCACCCCGCCGTCGTCGTTGCAGATCAACGTGTACTGCGCCTGACCCGGCTCGATCTTGGTCAGGTCGTTGGTCAGGCAACGGTTGAGGAAGTCG
>JBKPNA010000159.1:0-12264 GCA_046765695.1 Actinomycetota bacterium
TCCCGGTCGACCGGGCCGACGCGGCGGCTTTGCGTGAGGGTGCCGATCTCGGGGTCCGTCCGGGCTGCGCCCCGTCTGCAGCCCTGGCCGCCTGGCTAGGGCCGGACACGGTCGCCGAGGAGGTGGAGTTCGCCGCGCTGAATCACGCCGGCGTGCTGGCCCTTGGCGTGGGATCGGACCCGCTGCGCCTAGTAATGGCAGCCGATGTCGAGGACGTCCAGGCCACCGAACGTGCCGGTGAGTTGGGCGAGATCGCGGTTGCCGGCCTGCGCTGGAGTCAAGTGCAGGCTCTCTTCGCCGACGAGCCCGCGGCTCGATCGGCAGTCGCGAAGGCTCGAACGGAAGCCGCCCGGCTCGGCCTGGCCGGCGCCCTGGCCACCGACGCCGTGTCGTCGCTGCAGAGCCAGTTCGACCTGCTGTGGTTCGCGCCGGAGGAGCTGGACAAGGTCGGCAGCGGTCAGCGCTGAAAGCACTGTCAGTGTCATCAGGCAGAATGGTCACATGCCACGATCGATCTGGAAGGGCGCGATCTCCTTCGGGCTTGTCACAATTCCGGTGAAACTCTTCTCGGCGACCGAGGAGAAGGACATCAGTTTTCGTCAGGTGCATCCGGAGGACGGCGGCCGGATCAAGTACAAGCGGGTCTGCGAGAAGTGTGGCAACGAGATCCCGTACACCGAGATCGCCAAGGGCTACGAGATGCCCGACGGCCGGATGGTGATCTTGAACGCCGAGGACTTCGAGAACCTGCCGCTGGCCACCACAAAGGCAGTCGAGGTGGTGCAGTTCGTGGCCGAGGACGATGTCGACCCGACCTACTTCAACAAGACCTACTTCCTGCAGGCCGACGGGCCGGGCGTGAAGCCGTACGTGCTGCTGCGGGACGCCTTGGTCCGCAGCGGACAGAGCGCGGTGGTGAAGGTGGCCCTTCGGTCGCGTGAGGCGTTGGCGCTGATCCGGCCCAAGGACGGTGTGCTGCTGATGCACACCATGCTGTGGCCGGACGAGTTGCGCGACGGGTCCTTCGCCGCGCCCCCGGAGGACGTGAAGGTCTCCGACGCGGAGGTGACCATGGCGCAGTCGTTCATCAGCGCCCTGGCGGGGGACTTCAACCCGGAGGAGTTCACCGACGCGTACCGGGAGGCCCTGGAAACCCTGGTGCAGAGCAAGGCCGAGGGCGTGCCACTTGCCGAGGAGCCTCAGGCACCGGCGGAGGCCGAGGTCGTGGACCTGGTCGCCGCGCTGCGGGCATCGGTTGAGGCCGCCAAGAAGCGCCGCGAGGAAACCGAGCGGGCCAAGGCGATCTGAGCCGCGCACGGGTAGCCTGACTAGGGTGGATGCGGTAACCCAGGTCCCCGTCCCGGCCAACGAGCCGGTGCTCAGCTACGCGCCCGGCAGTCCCGAGCGGGCCACGCTCGAAGCGCGGCTCAAGGAGCTGGCCGCCGCCGAGCCGATCGAGCTGACCGCAACGGTCGGCGGCGAGGCTCGGATGGCCGGTGGCCCCGCTTTCGAGGTGACCATGCCGTCAGACCATGCGCATGTGCTCGGCCGCGCCAACTCCGCCACCGAGGCGGACGCTGCCGCGGCGATCGAAGCGGCCCAGCAGGCGGCGCCGGACTGGGCGGCGATGAGTTTCGACGACCGGGCTGCGATCTTCCTGCGCGCGGCGGACCTGCTGGCCGGTCCCTGGCGGCAGACCCTGAACGCGGCCACCATGCTGGGCCAGGGCAAGACCGCCCAGCAGGCGGAGATCGACTCAGCCTGTGAGCTGATCGACTTCTGGCGGTTCAACGTCGCCTTCGCCCGCGAGATCCTGGCCAACCAGCCGATCTCCAGTCGGGGGGTGTGGAACCGCACGGACTACCGCCCGCTGGACGGCTTCGTGTACGCGATCACTCCCTTCAACTTCACCGCGATCGCCGGCAACCTGCCCACCGCGCCGGCACTGATGGGCAACACGGTGCTGTGGAAGCCGAGCCCGACCCAGCAGTTCGCCGCCCACTTCACGATGCGGCTGCTCGAGGCGGCCGGGTTGCCGCCCGGCGTGATCAATCTGCTGCCGGGCGACGGGATCGCCGTGTCGACGGTTGCGCTGGCCCATCCCGACCTCGCCGGTATCCACTTCACCGGGTCGACCCGCACCTTCCAGCACCTGTGGCGGACGGTCGGTGCCAACATCGCCGGGTACCGGGCGTACCCCCGCGTGGTCGGCGAGACCGGGGGCAAGGACTTCGTCGTCGCACACTCCAGCGCGGATCCGGATGTGCTGCGGACCGCACTGGTGCGCGGCGCGTTCGAGTACTCCGGTCAGAAGTGCTCGGCGGCCTCCCGGGCGTACGTCGCCAGCAGCGTATGGAGGCGGGTGCGTGACGACCTGGTCGCCGAGGCCGAGTCGCTGCCGGTGGGTGACGTGCGTGACTTCACCAACTTCACCTCCGCGGTGATCGACCAGCGCGCCTTCGCCAAGCACACGGAGGCGATCGAGCGTGCGCGCGCGTCCGCCGGCACGACGATCATCGCCGGCGGGGTAACCGATGACGAGCGCGGCTGGTACGTGCGGCCGACCCTGATCACCAGCGACGATCCTAGGGACGAGATCTTCACCACGGAGTACTTCGGACCGATCCTCAGCATCTATGTCTATCCCGACGAGGACTTCGACGAGCTGCTCACCGAGGTGGACCAGGCGGCGCCGTACGGGCTGACCGGTGCAATCATCGCCGAGGACCGGGCCGCGCTGGATCAGGCCAGCCGGCGACTGCGGCACACCGCCGGCAACTTCTACCTCAACGACAAGCCGACCGGCGCCGTCGTCGGCCAGCAGCCGTTTGGTGGGTCTCGGGGGTCCGGCACCAACGACAAGGCCGGCTCCATCTGGAACCTGATCCGCTGGACCAGCCCGCGGTCGATTAAGGAGACCATGGTGCCTGCCAGGGATTCCCGCTATCCGCACATGGGATGACGGCAGGATCACCCGAATTCGCTACGCCAGTGACGTGGCTGAGCCGCGACACGCCGCTCAGGCCTGAAACGCGCGAAGCGAATTCGGGTTGGTCAGGTCTCATGAGCTCGATTCTCCCGCGAGCCACCGGTCCCCGACCCGCTGCTGGGTACGGAAGCCGGCGAGCACGGCCGGAGCGGCGTTCTCCTCCATCTTCCGGCCGAGCAGTGGGATCGCCACCTTCAGCTCACCGGTCAGGTTGACCGTGGTGCCACGGCCACCAGGCTGCAGCAGCAGCCGGCCGTTCAGCCGAACCGGTTGTCCGAGCACCGTCATGGTCAGCGCACCGGTACGGGTTCCGTCGGCACCGGTCTCGCTCCACTCCACCTCTTCGACCACGGTCAGCTGGGGTCCGGTGAAGCGCGCCGCCGACTCGGGCGAGGCGAGCGTGCGCGACGTACGGGTCGTTGACCCGTTCACCGAGGCGTCGTAGCTCAACGACTCGCTCGCCACGCAGACCTCTTCGAGATAGACCTGGTCGGTCATCATCGCGTACACCTGGTTCGGTTCGGCGGCGAAGTCCAGTCCGGTGGAAATGTCCATGCCACATCATGGCGTACGCCCAGTGCTGCGCCGGTAGCTGCCGCGCGGTCTCCGATACCCAAACGGGACTATGGTCGGAAGTGAGCCGCACAGCGGAGTGCGGCACGCGGATCGGGTGAGGTGTCGTGACCACGTTCGAGGTCGAGCTGGAGCGGGAGAAGACCGAGAAGCTCTCCCTGGTCGCCGCGCGTGGCGCGACGATTGCCGCAGCGCTGGGGCTGGACGCCGACGCGGTCTCGACGTTCCTGCACCACTACTTCCGCCATGTGGAGCCGGAGGACATCGACGAGCGCAGCGTCGACGACCTGCTGGGCCTGGTGATGAGTCACTACCGTGCTGCCGCGCATCGCCCGGCAGCACGCGCCGTCATCACCATCCGCACCCCGAGCCAGAGCGACGACGGGTGGACAGCGGGTGGGGCCACCGTGGTTCAGATCGTCACCGACGACCGGCCCTTCCTGGTCGACTCGGTGACCATGGAGGTGTTGCGTCAGGGTTGGAGCATCCGTGAGGTGTTCCATCCTCAGTTCCTGGTCCGGCGGGACCTCGCGGGAACCCTGCGCGGCATCGTCAGCTCCGCCGACGGCGATCCCACCGTGCTGCCCGAGTCCTGGATGCACCTGGAGATCCTGCCGCCGAGCCGTCCCGAGCCCTCCCAACCGCTGGCCGGCGACCTGGAGCGCGGGTTGCTGGAGGTCTTGCGGCTGGTCGAGGAGGCGGTGGAGGACTGGCAGAAGATGATCAGCCGATCGGAGGAGACCATCGCCCAGCTCGCCGATCCCAAGCAGACGGGCGGCCGGCGGCAGGAGGCCGCGCAGGCGCGCGAGCTGCTGAGCTGGCTGAACGCCAACCACTTCACCTTCCTGGGTTACCGCGAGTACACCCTGAGCTACACCCCCGACGGCGGGGACGGATCCGCGCGCCGCGGCCAGCACCGCTTCGTCCCCGTTCCGGCCACCGGCCTCGGCATCCTGCGTGCGGACGTGGATGCGCCCGGCGCCTTCGAGGCACTGCCGCTGCCCGGCACCGAGCCGGAGCTGATGGTGATCACCAAGGACAACTACAAGTCCCGGGTGCACCGACCGGCCTACCTCGACTACATCGGCGTCCGGACCTTCGACGCCGCCGGCCGGGTCAGTGGGGAGCGCCGTTTCCTCGGTCTGTTCTCCTCCTCCGCGTACTCCGAGAGCGTGAACCGGGTGCCGGTGCTCCGGCAGAAGGCAGCCGCCGTGCTGCAGCAGTCCGGCTACAGCGAGCAGAGCCACGGCGGCAAGGCCGTGATCGACGTGCTGGAGACCTTCCCGAGGGACGAGCTGTTCCAGGCGAGCAGCGACGAACTCGCTGCCACCGTGGAGAAGATCGCCCATCTCAAGGAGCGCCGGCAGGTTCGCATGTTCCTCCGCCGGGAGCCGTACGGGCGGTACATGTCCTCCCTGGTCTACCTGCCCCGTGACCGCTACACCACTGCCGTCCGGCAGCGAATGGAGCAGATCCTGCTGCGCCGGCTCGGCGGGGCGTCGATCGACCACACCGCCCGGATCAGCGAGTCGGTGCTGGCCCGGCTGCACTTCGTCATCCGGATGCCGCTCGGCGAGGCCATGGGGGATGTCGACGTACGGGCACTGGAGCGCGAGCTCACTCAGGCAACCCGCACCTGGAGTGACGAGTTCGCGGACCTGATCGCCGACGCCCCGGACGCGGAGCGGCTCGCGACCCTGGTCGGCGGGCTGCCGGAGGGCTATAAGGAGGACTACACCCCGCGCCAGGCGGTGCAGGACCTCACCGCGCTGGCCGCTCTGGAGGGTGAGCACGACATGTCGATGGCCCTGTACGTGCCTGACCGGCGCGACGACGCGGCCAACCTGCGGCTCAAGATCTTCCGCCGCGACGCCCCGATGTCCCTGTCCAAGATCCTGCCCCATCTCACCCTGCTGGGCGTGGACGTCATCGACGAGCGCCCGTACGAGCTGGGACTGGGCCAGTCCGGGCGCGCGCACGTCTACGACCTCGGCCTGACCGTGCCCGGTGGGACCGACGCGGTCCGGTCGCGCTGGACACCGGCCGCCCGAGAGCAGTTCATGGATGCTTTCTCGGCGTCCTACGGCGGGTTCAGCGAGCCGGACGGTTTCAACGCCCTGGTGATGGGTGCCGACCTGCACTGGCGCGAGGTCACCTTGCTCCGGGCGGTCGGCCGATACCTGCGGCAGGTGGGGGTGGCGTACAGCCAGACCTACATCGCCTCAGCGCTCAGCGGGAACGTCGACCTCACCCGTCTGCTGGTCAGCCTCTTCCAGGTGCGATTCGATCCCGACTCGCCGCTGGACCAGCCGAGCCGAGTCGCCCGGGCCGCGGAGCTCACCGAGAAGATCAAGACCGGCCTGAACGACGTAGTGAGCCTTGACCACGACCGGATCATCCGGTGGTTCCTGGCAGTGCTGTCGGCAACGGTTCGGACGAACTTCTACGTCTCAGCGCGGCAGGCCATTGCCCTCAAGCTGATGCCGCGGGAGATCCCCGAGCTGCCGGCGCCGCGCCCGGAGTTCGAGATCTTCGTCTACTCTCCGCGGCTGGAGGGAGTGCACCTGCGGTTCGGCCCGGTGGCACGCGGCGGGTTGCGCTGGTCGGACCGGGCCGAGGACTTCCGGACCGAGATCCTTGGGCTGGTTAAGGCACAGATGGTGAAGAACGCCGTCATCGTGCCGGTGGGTGCCAAGGGTGGGTTCTACTGCAAGCGGCTGCCGGACCCGAACGCAGACCGGCAGGCCTGGCTGAACGAGGGCATGGCCTGCTACCAGGTGTTCGTCAAGGCCCTGCTCGACGTCACCGACAACCTGGTGGACGGCGAAGTGGTACCGCCGCCCGATGTGGTCCGCTACGACGGCGACGATGCCTACCTCGTGGTAGCGGCGGACAAGGGCACCGCGACCTTCTCCGATCTCGCCAACCAGATCGCCGTCGACTCCGGGTTCTGGCTGGGTGATGCGTTCGCCTCCGGCGGTTCGGCCGGCTATGACCACAAGGCCATGGGAATCACCGCACGTGGCGCCTGGGTGTCGGTGCAGCGGCACTTCCGGGAGATGGGCATGAACCCCCAGACCGAGGACTTCAGCTGCGTCGGCATCGGGGACATGAGCGGCGACGTGTTCGGCAACGGCATGCTGCTGAGCCACCACATCAAACTGGTGGCCGCATTCGACCATCGGCACATCTTCCTCGACCCGGATCCCGACCCCGAGCGCAGCTGGGTCGAGCGGGCCCGGCTGGCCGCACTGCCGCGGTCCAGCTGGGCCGACTACGATCCCTCGCTGATCTCGGCCGGTGGCGGGGTGTTCCCGCAGACCGCCAAGTCCGTGGCCATCACCGAACCGGTACGGATGGCGCTGGGCCTGCTCAAGGGGGTGGAGGCCCTCACCCCGGCCGAGCTGATCAACGCCTGCCTGAAGGCGCCCGTCGACCTGCTGTGGAATGGCGGCATCGGCACCTACGTCAAGGCGAGCGCCGAGTCCCATGCCCAAGTCGGGGACAAGGCCAACGACGGAGTACGGGTCAACGGCAATGAGGTCCGGGCCCGCTGCATCGGCGAAGGTGGCAACCTCGGCATGACCCAGCTGGGCCGGATCGAGTACGTGCAGTGCGGGGGTCGGGTGAATACCGACTTCATCGACAACTCGGCCGGGGTCGACACCTCAGACCACGAGGTCAACATCAAGATCCTGTTGAGCAAGGAGGTTGCGGCAGACCGGCTCAGCATGGCCGAACGGGACCAGTTGTTGGTTTCGATGACCGACGAGGTGGCGGCAGAGGTGCTGGCCACCAACTACGACCAGAATCTTGCCCTGGCCAACGCTGCGCACGGTGCGGCATCCATGGTGCACGTGCACGAGGACTGGATGGCCCGGCTCGAGGACCGCGGACTCCTGGACCGCGAGATCGAGTTCCTGCCCTCGACGGAGGCGATGGAAGCCAGACAAGCCAGTCACAAGGGACTCACCACGCCTGAGCTGGCCGTGCTGCTGGCATACACCAAGATCGTGCTGGCGGAACAGGCGAAGGCTTCGGATCTGCCGGATGATCCCTTCCTGGCCGAACGGCTGGTCAACTACTTCCCCAGCGACCTGCGTGAGCGTTACGCGGACGAGATGCTCGAGCACCCGCTGCGCCGGGACATCATCGCCACCGTCGTCGTCAACCGGTTCGTCAACTCCTCCGGTATCACCTCCTTCCATCGGCTGTCCGCCGAGACCGGCGCCGGAGCCTCCGATGTGATCCGGGCGCAGATCGCCGCTCGGGAGATCTTCGGGGCGGACGAGCTCGACGCGCAGATCTGCGCGCTGGACCACCAGATCGACGCCCAGGCACAGACGGGGTTGCGGATGGAGGTCCGCACCCTCGTGGAACGGGCGACCCGGTGGATGGTGAACAACCGGCACCGGCCCGTCGACATCGGTGCGGCGGTGGGCGAGCTGGCGGCGGGAGTTCACACCGTCCAGGCGGCGCTGCCAGGGCTGCTCACCGGGCGGGACGCGGAGGCCCTCGCCAGCCGGCTCAAGGGCTACCGGGCCGCCGGAGTGCCGGAGGAGCTCGGTCTGGCGATCGCGGCGCTCCATCCCGCCTACGCGGCGCTGACCATCGTGCACACCGCGGCGCGGGAGGGCCTGGACGTGGTCAAGGTGGCCGAGGTGCACTTCACCCTGGGGCAGCGGCTCGGCCTGGACCGGCTGCTTACCCGGATCGTCGAGCTGCCACGGGACGACCGCTGGCAGACCATGGCCCGGGCCGCCCTGCGGGACGACCTGCATACGGCGCATGCGTCGCTGACCGCCCAGGTGCTGACCACGGCCGGCGCCGAGGCTCAGCCGGCCAGGGAGCTGGTGGCCAAGTGGGAGAAGGCCAACCCGGCCGTACCCGAGTCCGTGCGGTTGCTGCGGTCCGTGACCGCAAGCCGGGCCGACCTCGCCCGCACCTCGGTCGGCCTGCGGATCGTCCGCGCCCTGCTGCCGAGAGCGTGAGCCGATGCGTTGTGCTCCATAGCGGATGTCGAAAACTCGTCCATGGTGGAGTTTTCGACCTCAGTTAGCTGCGGGGTGGGTGAAAAGGCGCCATTGGGGAGTTTTCAACCATGCGCTGCATCACGTGATAGGACGTGGGGCTATGCGGATCGACCTGCACACCCACTCCTCGATCTCCGACGGAACCGATACGCCCTCGAACCTGGTCGACCGGGCCAGGCAGATCGGCTTGGACGTGGTCGCGCTGACCGACCACGACACCTTCGCCGGTCTGGATGAGGCGGTGAGCCGGGGCGAGCAGGTGGGCGTCCGGGTGGTGCGCGGAATGGAGCTGTCCTGCAGCCGGGACGGGGAGAGCGTGCACCTGCTGGCGTACGGCGTCGACCCGGCGGCGGCTGAGCTGGCCGCCGAGATGGCGAAGGTACGCGGCGGCCGGATGGGCCGGTTGGCCGGCGTCCTGCAGCGACTTGCCGAGCTCGGTGTTCCGGTGACCGAGGAGCAGGTGCTGGCGGAGGTCGGTGAAAGCCCGTCCGTCGGCCGGCCGCACATAGCCGACGCCATGGTCAAGGCCGGGCACGTCGCGGATCGCACGGAGGCGTTCGATCGGTTCCTGGCTGACGGTGGCCCGGCGCACGTGCCGCGCTACGCCGTCGACATCGGGCGGGGGATCGATCTGGTGCATGATGCGGCCGGGGTCGCGGTGATCGCCCACCCCTGGGGTCGGGGCCGGGAGCAGCTACTTCCGTCCGAGGCGCTGCGGCGGCTCACGGCCGAGCACGGGCTCGATGGCGTCGAGGTGGACCATCAGGACCACGACCGGGATACCCGCCTCCGGCTACGCGCGCTGGCTGACGAGCTCGGGCTGCTGGCGACCGGGTCCAGCGACTATCACGGCACGGGGAAGCTCGACCACGAGCTGGGCTGCAACACCACCGCTCCAGAGGTGTTCGAGGCACTGCTGGACCGGCTGGCTGCGCGGCAGGTCACCTAGCAACCCGCTTAGCCGGTGGTCTGCGCCACCATCATCAGCAGGCCGGTGGTGATCAGCACAGCGAAGGCGACGGCCACCTCCATGCCGAAGACCAGGGTCAGGCGGCCGCGGGCCTGGACCGTCCTGGTGCCGCCGGCCGGGAGGTGGTACAGCTGCCGGAACGCGACCCGTGCGGCGTATCGGCGGAACAGGCTGACCACGAACAACAAGGCGGCCAGGAATCCGATCTTGATCGCAAGCGCGAGCCAGAAGTGGACGTCGCCGCGACCATCGGGCCCGCCAGAGGCGGCCACCGCGGCTCCGGCGCCGATCACCACGAGCACCACCAGACTCAGCATGGCGACTGGAGAGAACCGGGTCAGCAGGTGGTCGGCGGGCCGGGCGCTGCCGCCGGGCCTCAGTACCACGGCCAACCCGCCCAGCCCACCGAGCCAGGCGGCAGTGGCCAGCAGGTAGCCGACCGCGCCGAGGGTGAGCAGCACGGTGGCCCGCTGGCCGGTAGCACCGGGCTGGATGGCCATCGTCGCCGCGACAACGATGACGGCGATGATCGCTACGATCCGGCGGGCGCCGGTCACGGCGGCGGCGACGAGGTCGACCAGGAAGAAGGCTGAGCCGATCAGCACGGCCAGCCGGACCAGCACGGCCGCCCCGGCGAGGGGTGGCGCGAACTGCTCGAGCGCCTGACCGCCCAGGCCGAGGCGGATGAGCGGTTCAGCGACCGACCCTACTGTGAGCAGTCCCGCTCCGGTCATCGCCAGCACGAACAGCCGGCGGTCACGATGCCCCCCGGGCCAGATCAAGCTCCAGAAGGCCAACGTGCCGGCCCACAGCACGAAGCCGCCGTAGCTGATCAGCCGGTCCAGGGTCAGTGCCAGCTGGAGTGCCTGCGGGCTCATTGCGGTGCCCCCACCTGGGTGGCAGAGATGTCGAACTGCACAGCGACAAGCGCGTCTCGCCGGGGAAGGTTCCGGTTGACGCGCCACTTCGGCGGATGGCCGGCCGCGCAGGCCTGGTCCGCTATCGGAAGCCGCGGGCAGCTCAAGTTGCGGACGGCGTGGCCTCGAACGGTGATCGCAACGGGAAGCTCGTCCGGCACACCGGTCACCAGCGGCGCCAACGCACCCAGTGCCCGTCCTGCGCTGGACGGGGCGCTGACCACGGTGACTCCTCGCAGCCGGTAGCGCAACTCGAACAGATCGGTGGGCCTGGTGATCTGCAGCCCGATCGACCGGCGGAATGTTCGGGTGGCCGGCTTGATCTGCCGGCCGCCGGCGGTGACCCGCAGGGCCTCGACGACGGGGCGCGTCGCATGGAGGAGCGGGCTGGCGGGTCGGACATCGGGCGCCGCGAGCGCCAATTGGGTGACCGGCTCGGCCAGCCGTACCGTTTCGACGACCTCGAACTGGCCGTTCGGCGTGGGCGTGGCCAGCAGCTGGATGCCGGCCTCACGGCCCCCCGGCCCGGGCGGCAGGTTGCGGTTCGGCGAGGTGCCGGGAGCCTCGGTGTCCGATGCCGTCGTGGTTGGGGTGGGCGCGGGACTCGGGGATGCGTACTGGCTGGGAGCCCGCGTCGGTGCCGGTTGGGCGTCGGTCGCCGGTTGCCGCCCGGAGGTAACAGAGTGCCGCGGTGAAGCGATGTAGAACGCGAGGGCCGCGGCAAGGAGGGCGACGGTGACCAAAGTCCCGATGGTACGGCGCACGCCGCTACCCATCTGTGAGCTGCTCACCTCCGAACCCCCCGTGGATCCTCCTGACGCAGGTCGTGTAAAGAATTTTTATGGCTTTGACCGAATCACAGCGACCCCCGTCTGAAGGTCCTATATTACGGCACAACGCGATTCCCAAATATCGTCAAAAACCGAAAGACGGGGGAAGACATGAGCGTGAGCATTACTGCACGCTGGGCAAGATTATTGGTTGTCGCCGCCGGGGCGCTTGCCCTAGTCGGAGGGACGGTCAGTACCAGCTTCGCAGCCGATGACGCCAAGGTTTTCATCGTGCAGGGTCTTCCGGGCCGAAATCTCGACGTGTCAATCGACGGCAAATCCGTGGCCAAGGGATTGAAGACTGCAGCCGTTGGCGGGCCGTACTCGGTCAAGGCAGGCAAACGCAAGGTGACATTCAGCGACAACGGCAAGGTGGTGATCGAGCGCACCTTCTCCGTGACTGCGAAGTCGAGTTGGGACGTGGTGGTCCACCTGCCGGCGGCGAGCGCCGACGAGCCGGCCGTGACCGTGTTCCGCAACGATGTCTCCGCGGTGCCGCACGACAAGGCGAACCTGGTCGTCGCACACGTGGCGAAGGTCCCGCCCGCGGACATCCGGGTGAACGGCAAGGTGCTGTTCGAGAACATCGCCAATGGTGAGGCGCTGAAGCTGACAGTCCCCGTGGCGACCTACGAGGTTGCGATCGTTCCGACGGGGAAGACCAAGCCGGTCGTGCTGGGTCCGGCCAAGCTGACGGTCCAGGGCGGCGCAGTCAATCGTGTCTACGCGGTCGGCGATCCGGGCAACCAGACGATGAACGTCGCCGTGCACGTGATCCCGACCGGCACGAGCGGGTCCGGCCAGCCGTCCGACGTCAACACCGGTGGCGGAGGTCAGGCGGCCGGCGATGACTCAGCAGTCGGGGTCACGCTGGTTCGTTGAGGCGAGGCGTAACGCCAGGCCCGACTGCGGCGTCCAGGCGCGGCGCCGCAGTCGCTGCGCTGGTTCTCAC
>JBKPNA010000160.1:0-3883 GCA_046765695.1 Actinomycetota bacterium
GCCAGGTCGCCGCGCATCTGGCCCTGCAGAACACCACCGGGGCGATGATGCCGCCCGCTGTCCTGGAGGCCATCAGATCGGGCGGCATGAACGGCGGCATTCATGCAGTGGCCTGCCGGCATGCGCTACTCCCGACCAAACAGATCATCGACGAGATCCGCGACCGAATCGGAGTCTGGCGACCCCTACCGACACTGACCTACCGCGAGAGCGCCATCGACTACCTGGTGCACACACAGGACATCGCAATCCCTCTCGGACGCCAGGTCAAGATGCCCACGGTCGCGGCGGTCGTAGCGGCGGACCGGGTGTGGAGCTCGAATCGGATGTTCCACGCCCGCAAGAAGTTCGCCGGCTACCGACTGATCGCCACCGACACCGACTGGAGCGCCGGCCACGGTCAGGAGGTGACGGGACCCATCAGCACCCTGCTGCTCGTCCTCACCGGCCGCAACGGTGCCCTTCCCGACCTCTCCGGCCCCGGCGCCGTCACGCTCCAAACACGCAGACGGAAGGCGCCAGCATGATGGTGCCGACCACCGATGCAGCCGACGATTCACCCACTTCCAGCCACTACCTCTGCGAAGTTGACCGGCGGCTTACGTAAGAACGGGCCCGCGGTGTCCGCTGCCAGGCCTGGGTCATCAAGGCCAGGGTCGCTCAGCTAATGCCCCGAAGCCGAGGTTTCGCCCGGGAACAGACCCTGGGCTAGGCGAGTCATGCCGAAGTCGAACTGCTGCTCGTCCGCGACCCCGATGAGATCCTCGACAGCGGCAGTCGTCAGCGGGTACTCGCCGTTGGCGAAACCGGCAAGCAAGCGCCGCCACGCCTGCGCGTAGGCCTCCCTCGGCTGCCGGCTGGTCCGGGCGAGCTCCCAGGCCACGAATCCGGTCGTGTAGACCAACACGGCGTAGACGGCTCGGACACCGACGGCCGGTGCAACGCCGGACCGCGCCAGTGCTCTGAGAAGTGCCTCCACGCCGTCCACGATCCCCGGTCCGATGACCGGCCGGGACAAGAAGATCGTCGGCAGGCTTGGGTGGGCTAGCAGCGTGCTGCGGAGTGCCCTCCCCCAACTGACCATCACCCCCGCCGGATCGTCGGGCAGCGGTCGCGACAGGTGAAGATCGGTGAGTCCGGCGTGCACCATGGCGTCCAGTAGGTCGTTCTTGTCGGTCACGTATCGGTAGAGCGTCATCACTCCGCAGCCGAGTGCATCGGCCAGTCGCGGCATGCTGAGCGACTCCAAGCCGTGGTCGTCTGCCAGGCTTAGCGCCGCCGCGACGACCTGTTCGCGACTGAGCGAGCCGCGGGCACGGCGAGTTCTTACGGCCTTGACGGGATCGGTCACGAGTCGTACCGTAGCCATTACCGTAAGGCTTACGCAAGCGGTGGTCGCCAGGACTCCCCGGAGGCGGGATGGCAACGGCAATCGTGCAACAACCCAGCGAGCGGCTGGCGGTGGGAAGCCGTTGGATCCTGGCGGTGGTTTGCCTTCTCTCGGGGATCGCGTGTCTGGCCGCGCGTTGGATGCCGGGCGGCCCGATCGTCAGGGTCACGTACGGCGTGGTTATCGCCGTTCTTCTGCTCGGCGTCGCCCTGCGGGCACGACGCTCCTCAGCACAGGCGTTGAGCAGCCTGGCCTTCGCCTTCTTCGTCTTTGCCGTGGTCCAGGTGCTGAACAACTTGGTGCCGCCGTATCTGGGCACAACGATCATGCATCGGCCTCCGGTGAACGGCGATCCGCTCGGCTCGACCGTGGCGGCCACGGCTGTGGATCCAGCTCCTGGAGACAGCCCTCGCCGCCGTGCCGATCCTGGTTCTGGTGCGGTGGTGGGGTGAGCGGTTCTCCGACCTCTATCTGCGGATCGGAAGGATGGGCTGGTGGCTCCTGGCTGCCGGCGTGCTCTTCGTCGCCTGTTACCTGGCTACCGCGGCCCGCATGACACAGCATCTCTTCCCGGTCCGCTCGTCATTGCCGCTCGAGCGGTTTCTCGCACTAACGCCCGCGCTGCTGGTGCTGTGCCTGACCGCTTCAGGAAGAGCTGCTCTTCCGCGGGCTTTTCCTGCAGCGGTACCAAAACATCTTCGGGCCGCTAGCCGCCAACCTGCTTCAGGCAATCGTCTTTGCGATAGCCCACGCCGGAGTCGTCTACACACCAATCGCCTTCGTCTTCCTCTTCGTGGTCGCCTTCCCACTCGGCCTGCTCGCCGGCTACCTGATGCGCCACACGCGCGGCATGCTCACACCAGTGATCTTCCATGCCGGGCTGGACATCCCCATCTACTTCGCGTTCCTCAGCTACGTCGTACATCCCTAACGCTGGCACCGCACGCCGAGCGTCGTCAGCGGCGCCCAGCGCTGCTTGTTATCCATGTCTCGCAGGCGGCCACCACCGCGTCAGCGCCCGGTCTACGCTTCTCTTGGCCGTGCGGATCGGCCTGGCTCTTGGAACGATCGGATGCGGCGGTGGGCAAGTGGGGGGATCAGGGGTAGCAGGAGCCGGTGGTGGCGACGTTGCTGAGTTGGGTCTGTTGTTTGCCAGGATGACGGACGCGTTGCATCGCGCGGGGTCTGGTGGTGTGGACCCGAACCGACTGGTGCAGTTAGCGGCGCGGGCAATACCGCATGCGAGCCATTGTGCGATAACGATGCTTCGAGTCGATCGACGACCGCACACCCTGGCAGCGTCGGACGCTCTACCGGTGGCGGTTGATGACTTGCAGTACGACTTGGGTGAGGGTCCTTGCCTGGATGCGGCATGCGGCAAGGACAGCCTCGTGCTGGCCAACGACCTGGCAAGTGATCAACGCTGGTCGCGGTTTTCGACGTTGTGCGTGGAACGCACTGGGGTACACGCCATGTTGAGCGTTCGTCTGGATGTCGCCGACAAGAACCGGGCGGCGCTCAACTTCTATTCCTCAGAGCCGGGTGCGTTCAAGGAGGCGGATCAGTCGGTGGCCAGCTTGTTGGCTCCGCTGGCAGCGTCGGCGGCCCAGGCTGATCTGTACCGGCAACAAGTCACCCATCTGGAGACGGCGCTGACGACCAGCCGGCAGATCGGCGCAGCCATCGGCATCCTGATGTCCCAACGCGGTCTCAGCTATGAGCAGGCCTTCGACGAGCTCCGCCGAGCCAGCCAGCACCTGAACATCAAACTGCGCGATGTGGCCGAGCAGGTCCGGGACACCGGAAAGCTTCCCGACGACGATGCTCGGCACAGCTCGACGTGGAGCGGCGATGAGTCCACAAACCGCTAGTCCGAACGACCGCGGCAGCGCGGGTGATTCGGCGAGCGCGCAGGCGGCATCGGTTCTGCGACAGCTTCCCTTGTTGGCTCTCGCTTTCGAGGGCCCGGATCTGCGGCTCGCTGCGTTGAGCGGGACCGCCGAGCAGCTGGCCGGCGCCGCGTTCGGCGGCGTCGGGGCTCCCGTGCCGAAAGGCGACTTTCCGGCCGGGACGGGCGAGCTGGCGCACCTCCGGGAGGTATACGAAACGGGCCGTCGATTCAGTTCCTCGGGCTGGCGGATAGCAATACCTTCCGATTCCGGTGAGCTCATCGAGCGGTACTTCGACTTCATCTACGCGCCCTGGCTTGCCGACGACGGATCCATCCGCGGAGTGATCGCCGTCGGCACGGATACCACAGAGGCGACCAGGCAGCGGTTGTCCGCGGAGGCTGAGTCGCAGACCTGGCAGGCACGGTTCGAAACCAGCCGAGAGGCGCTGGCCGTGCTTCAGGGGGCGTTGTTGCCGCCAACGGTGCCGGTCGTACCGGGCTTGCAGATCGGTGCCCGCTATCTGCTCGCCGAAAGCGAGTTGACAGCGGGTGGGGACTGGTTCAGCGCCTACCCGATCGAAGGCGACCGCGTTGTGCTGGTC
>JBKPNA010000161.1:0-6603 GCA_046765695.1 Actinomycetota bacterium
CACCATCCAGTGTCTGCGAGGAGATGCGCGGCGTACTGACGACGAGCGTCCATGCCGAGGCACCGGTAAGTCGTGCCGTCGTGGCGACCGAGCGCGGGGTGCTGCTTGACGAGGTGAGCCGAGCTCGGACTCCACACGCGACGGCGACGTGGGCGCCGCTCCCGGATCTGGGCGCCTGGATCGTCGACGAGGACACCCGAGTTCCCTTTCTGCTCGCTCTTGTCGATCATGAAGGTGGGCAGGTCAGCGTCTATCGCTCCAGCCTGCGGTCAGCCGACGAAACCGAGTCCGTCGGCTCACCGGACGTCCACGAGCACAAGTTCCATGGCGGCGGTTGGTCGCACCTGCGCTACCAGCACACGACGGAGAACGTCTGGAAGCGAAACGCCACCGAAGTCGCCGCCGAGATTGAGCGCCACGCGCGCCACGGTGTGGACATCATTCTGCTGGCCGGCGACCCACAGTCACGGTCCCAGGTCATCGAGGCGCTCGGCGACGTACGGCCCGAACTGGTGCAGCTGGAGAGCGGCGGCCGGGCGGCGGACGGAGGCGACGAGATCTTGTCCGAGGAGGTGAATGACGTCCTCGAACGCCACGTCATCGCGAGCAAGCTGGGCGATGCGCACGCACTCCGGGATCGCCTCGGCAGGGGCGAAGCCGTGGCGATCGGCATCGCCGACGTCGCCGACGCCCTGGTCCGGGGCCAGGTGGACCGCCTGCTCATCGATGTCGATCGGTCGAAGGACTTCCGGGTCGAGCCGGCGCGCCATCCCGGCCTGAGCTTCGGTGCCGTGACGGACCTGCCGGACTCGATCCGGGCGGATCTGGCCCTGATCGCTGCGGCGGCGCTCACGGCAGCCGACGTCGACGTGACCCGTGCCCGGACCATGGGTGGCGCACCGGTCGCGGCACTCCTGCGCTGGCATCAGCCGGCGACGGGAACCCAAGCGTAGGAGCGAGCCGCCAGCCTCAGGCTGCACCCTTTGGCTCGACGCTGCACCCGCTGCAGACGGTGCAGCGTCGGCGTAAGGGTGCAGCGTGGCAGAAGAGATCAGCCGCCGATGATCACTGTGGGACAGCCGGGCCCCGGCGCGATCGGTGTGCCATGCATGCTGACGTCGCCGAGTCGCGCCGCGGGGAATCCGCCGATCATCACGGTCACGCTGCCCATCGCGATCCCGTTCGGCGCTGGAGAAACGCAGACGATCCCGCCGGGTATGGCGTTGGCCACGGCCGCGGGCATGCCGCCGATCAACACGGTGGGCACCGAGGCGGCCGGAGTGATCGGCCCGCCGACATGTGGTTTGGGGCCGTCCATCAGCGGACAGAGCGCCGAGTCGCCGGCCCGCAGAGCTGGTCCGGTGGGCACAGCTCACCTCCTCCGCAGTTGCGTCCCGTCGATGCTAACGACCGACGCAGCGGTTCACCACTGACGAGCGGGCGGACCTGGCTGCCCCTTCAGGCACCGGCTGATGAGCCGGCGTGCCGATCAGGACCGGCAAGGGCATCTGTCCAGCGGATTCGGTATGTGTCGACGAGATCCTTACGGCCCTTGACCTGTACCGGACCGATCGGCTCGGCTCCGTTGGCGCCTCCCTGCCGTACGGTGGTGGCTGCGGCAAGGATCTCGCCGCCTTCCGCTTCGCTCTCGAGTCGCTCCGCTACGTTGACGGCGTCGCCGAGCACGGTGTAGTTCAGAAGCCCCGATCCGCCGAGAGTTCCAGCGATCACCGTCCCGGTGTTGATCCCGATCCCGATTTCTGACGTCGGCAGGCCGGCCCGCCTCGCCTCCCTATTGAGATCACGCTGACGCCGTTGCATGGCCGCCGCGCACAGCAGCGCCTGCTGGGCGTGATCCTGGGCCGGCCGCGGTGCGCCGAACACCGCCATCACCGCGTCTCCATTGAACTTGTCGACCACTCCCCTGTGCGAGGTGACCACCTCGGCCATGGCCGCCAGATGTCGTCTGACCACCTCGGCCACCTGTCGCGCCGCCAGCCGTTCGGCCAGGGAGGTAAACCCGCGGATGTCAGAGAACAGGATGGTGGCCTCCAACTCCTCGCTGAGGGACAGCGCCGAGGGCGAGGCCTCCACGAGGTCTGCTACCTCCGGTGGGAGGAAGGACGCGAGCGCTCTGGCAAACAGCGCCCGTTCCTTCACCTCTTGGAACCGGAGGCCAAGTCCGGTTTGGGTCGCCAGATCCGTAATCAGCTTCTCGTTGGCCGGCGTGAGCGGCTCGACCGGAGAAGCCGTAACCGTCAGTGCGCCCAGCACGTCGTCCCCGTGTCCGACGGGAAACGTCAGGCTGCCGGACTGTGCCGCGGCCAGCGCCTCCGTCACGTCACGGCCCGACGTCAGCACCGGCTCAGGCACCTGTCCATCGTCTGGCCAGGTGACCTGGGGCCGCAGCACGTCGCCGAATCGCAGCCACACACTCGCCTGGGCGGCGCCTGTCGCCTCCACGACCAGCCGTGGCACCTGCTGCAGTGAGTCGTCGCTGGAAGCGCTGGCCATGGCCCGGGTGAACGTCGACAAGACCTCGTACGGCGTGGCTCTGCTGCCATAGACCAGTCGGTTGGCCAGCCGCTGGCTGCGATCGCGCGCCGGCTGGAAGGCCACCGCGATGACGCCGGCGGCGACCAACGTCAGGAACGCGTTGGACGTCTCGCGCGAGCCGACCAGGGCACCGATCCCCACCACGATGGCCAGGTAGATCATCGTGAACCCGACGCTGAGCAGGCCGAAGACCACAGTCCGCGCGATCAGCAGGTCGATGTCGAAAAGCCGGTAGCGAAGAATTGCCACGCCGACCGCGATGGGGACACCCAGCACCCCGCCCGCGGTGAGAACCCTTCCTGCCAGGTGAAGGACGCCGGGCGCGGAGACCAACCCAACGTCCTCGGGGAGCAGCAGCAGGAGTCCGAGGACCGCCAGCGTACCGGCGTACGCGAGCCACTTGACCTGCTCACGCTCCACACCCCGCGAGCGTTTGAGCCGCACCAGCAAAGCGACGACCGTGGCCACCGCAGCCGCGGAAAGCATCAGTGCTGCGACGTTCATGATCGATGTGCCAAGCGGGGCACGAGGGCTTCCCGGGCTGTTGTCCAAAAGCTCGAGACCTCTGGCCGGCCACAGCAGCAGCATGGCTACGGCTGCCAGGGCTGCACCCACTCCGAGCAGCCACGCCACCGCCCACCAGCGACGCGAGGGCGGGCTACCGGAGGGGAAGAGCAGTGCGCCCAGCACCAGAAAGGCGATGTTGGGATACCAGACGGCCCCCGACAGCCAGGCGGCAGCACCACCTACCACTGATGCCTGCCCGCCAGTGAGTTCATGAACGGCGACGCGAGCTGCGATACCCTCCAGCAGCCCGAGAAGGCCGGCGGCGCAGAACAACCAGCCGATCGGCAACCCGGGCCGTCGCGACACGACCACGGCGCCAACCACCGCGAAGAGCATCTGCCCGAGCACCCAGACCACGTCATCCGGCGTGAATTCGGCCTGACCGTTGACCGCCGGACTGGTTAACCCGAGCGTCAGGTACAGCCCATAGCTCAGCACCGCCAGCGGCACCACGACCCAACTCAGCCGACGGACTGCGGGTCTCGTCACTGGCGTACCTCCCTGGCTCAGCCGTTGATCCGCCGAGCCGCGGGTCCCCGACACAGTGAGCACATCAGGCCGAGGCGGCCTGGATCGGCTGTCCCCAGTCTTTCAGCACATCGATGATCGTCAGCCTGGTTTGCGCAGAACTGGCGCAGGTAGGGCCATGGCAGAGGAGCGGTAGCGTGCGGCCATGCGGTTCGGTCTGGTTGGAACCGGTCCTTGGGCGTCCATCGCGCATGGCCCTGGGCTGGCGGCAGCGGCGGAAGCCCAACTCGTCGGCGTCTGGGGCCGCCACCCGGACAAACGAGGCGTTCTGGCCTCGAAGCTGGGCGTCGAGTCGTACGAGCACTTCGATGCCCTGTTGGAGAACGTGGACGCTGTCGCCTTCGCCGTTCCTCCCTACATTCAGGCACCGTTGGCTGAGCGGGCGGCATCAGCCGGGAAGCACCTCCTGCTGGACAAGCCACTGGCCACAACGGTGGACGCTGCCCGCGCCGTACGCGACGCAGCCGGTGCCGCCGGCGTGGCCTCAGTGGTGTTCTTCACCGACCGCTTCGCAGACGCAACGCGAGAGTGGTTGCGGCAGATTCGGACGACCGATGGTTGGCACGGCGGATGGTTGCGGTGGTTCAGCGCGCTGCAGCAACCGGACAACCCGTTCGGGAGCTCACTGTGGCGCCAGGAGCTCGGCGCCCTGTGGGATACCGGACCGCATGCCCTTTCGCTACTGGATGGCGCGCTCGGTCCCATCATGTCGATGACTGCGGTGCGAGGCGATGGCGACCTGGTGGCGTTCGTGCTGCGGCATCAGTCCGGGGCGATGAGCACGGTGTCGCTCACGCAGTTCGCGCCGCCAGCCGCAACCACCTTCGACGCAGCGGTGTGGGGCGAGACTGGCATCCTGCCCATGCCGCCGCGGTTCGACGACGCGATGCCGGAGCTCTTGGCGACGGCAGCTCAAGAACTGGTCGCGGCCGCGCACAGTGGCAAAGCCCACGATCTCGATGTCGCCTTTGGCGCCCGGATCGTGGAGCTGCTCGCCGCGGCACAGGTGCAGATCGACCAAGCCCCGGCTTAACCGAGCACGGGGGCGTCGCCGCTGGGTCATGCTTGTCTCATGGGCAGTGAGCGGTTGGCGCGTCGGGCGTCTGCCCTGCGACGCCCGGGCGGCACCACCCGTCGCGACGCCACACCGACGTCTGCGCCGATCCGGTCGGCGGAACGGATCCTGCAGTTGCAGCAGCAAGCCGGCAACCAGGCCGTGCTGCGACTGCTCGAGCGGGATTCCCGGTCA
Source organism: Actinomycetota bacterium (assembly GCA_046765695.1). Lineage (GTDB taxonomy): Bacteria > Actinomycetota > Actinomycetes > Propionibacteriales > Propionibacteriaceae > Microlunatus. Next base: position 4,901 of record JBKPNA010000161.1, read on the forward strand.
GCTCCCACTGCCCGACCCCTCATCGTTCAGCGTGACGTCCGGAGCCAGCCAGACAATCCACCGGTCACGACCCTGACCCCGTCAGGCACGCTGAGCGAGGAGCAGTGGACAACGGCCTACCGGGCGGCCGCGGCCAAGCCATCGGTGGAGGCCTACGAGCCACTGTTCCGCGATATCGCTCTGACGGCGGGGATGGCTGGGCTTGGCACGGGATTCGTAGCGAGCACCGTGCCCGTGAGCGACGGCAAGACCGCCAAGCCTGGTCTGAACATGACACTCGACACCTCAGGCGAGCCGGGCTACACCGGCTGGGTCGACAAGAACGGTACGTTCGGTGTGCCGTTTCCACTGGACAGGCGGACGCCTCCCGCCGTGTCGATCGCCATTGTCCTGTCGCCGCAGGCGTTGAGTCCGGACAAGGCGCTGTCGTTGCGCACCGCGCGGCACGAGATGGTGCACGCCCGGCACAAAGTGCGAGTGCTCGAAGCGGTGAAGGCCTGGCAGTCCTCCGGAGGCCGCCGGTCCGGCTTCGACGACTGGCTCAAACAGCAGTCGAAGAAGAAGAAAAACGCGATGTCCGCAGCCGACGTGGCGCTGATCAGCAAGGGCGTCAAGAATGGCACCGCCAATACCGAGGTGCTCGCTTACGTGGAGGGTTTCACGACGGACTTCCACCGGCGACCCGCCACTGCTGCCAAGGCGGGCCCGGCGTTCTTCGAGCTGCTCGGCGCAGTCGAGACACGCAAGCTCTATACCTGGGCGCAGGCCGACTCAGCCGTGCAGGTAGAGGCACTGACCCGGCTTCGGGAGTACCACGCCACGCTCGATGCCGACCACCAGCGACTGTGGAAGGAATGGCTGGACAAGCAGGTCGCGGCAGCCGCCAACGACAAGACCGGACGCAAGGACTTCCTCACCCGGCTCACCGCGTTCGTGACCTAGCGATAGACGCGGTTACCCACGCCCGCGCTCCTTCCTCCATGATGGGTGCCCATGGAGAGACGCACCGTCGATCTCTGGTCCCCGGCGATCGGAGCGGCTGGTTCGGTGGTGGCCTATGGGCATTGGGGTCGTCCCGTGCTGGTCTTCCCTCACGAGATGGGCCGAGCGACAGACTTCGAGTCCTGGGGCATGGTCGACGCCGTCGCCGATGTCGTCGACGGTGGCGGCATGAAGCTCTACTGCGTCAGCAGCTATGACACCGAATCCTGGTCCAACAAGCAGATACCGCTGGAGGAGCGCGCTCGTCGCCACGGCGCGTACGAGTCATGGATCTTCGATCAGGTCGTGCCGTGGATCTTCGACGACTGTGGCGGGCCGGCCGACATCCTGACCACCGGTACGAGCATGGGCGCCTTCCATGCCGCGAACTTCGCGCTGAAACGTGCCGATCTGTTCCCGCAGGCGCTTTGCATGTCGGGGATCTACGACCTCAGTCTGCTGTATGGCTGGGGCGAGCGCGGCGAGACGTTCTACTTCAACACGCCAGTGCAGTACGTCGCCAACATGCACGGCGATCACTTGGACTGGCTGCGGTCACGGGTGTTCGTGCTCCTGGTCTGCGGACAGGGGATGTGGGAGGACACCACCGGTGCGCTTGCCAGCACCAAGGCGTTCGGTGGAGTGCTCGCGGACAAGGGCATTCCCCACGAGTTGGACCTGTGGGGTTACGACGTGGCACACGACTGGCCCTGGTGGCGGCG
>JBKPNA010000162.1:0-19257 GCA_046765695.1 Actinomycetota bacterium
GTGCACGATGCCGCGGATCGTATGCCGGGTCGTCTGGGGTTTGGCTGAGGTGATCGCCACCTTCTGGCCCACCAGCGCGTTGGTCAAGGTGGACTTGCCGGCGTTCGGCCGGCCGACGAAGCACGCGAAGCCGGAGCGGAATTGCGGCTCAGCGGACGGCACGGGACAGCTCGATCGCCGACCGGACGGTGCCGCGTATGTCGACGCTCCAGACCACGACATCGGTGCCGGGCAGCTCACGAAGCAGGGCCAGGTCGTCGGCGGACGGCTCCTCGGTCCCGGCCAGTGCCACGGCCTCCACACCCGGGGCTCCGGAGGACACGGCCATCGCCACCGCAACCTGGATGGCGGACAGGCTCAGGCGCTCGAGGGCCACGCTGGCCGCGGCGTAGCTGCGGCCGTCCGTGTCGCGTACACAGGCCCCCTGCCGCGCGGAGGTGCGGGCGAGCGCCGAGCGGGCCAGGTTGATGATCTTCACGTCCTCGGCGGAGGGCTCCCGCGTTCCACTCTTAGTCACGAGGCGCGGGCCTCTTCGGACACGATCCGGGTGGCGGCCTCGGTGCGGGCCTCGTCGTCAGTGCCGGCCGACCCGATGCGGGTGGCGACCACCGTGCCGATCCGGTTCCGCCGGCCGGTCGCCCGTTCGGCGACCAGCTCGAGCCCGCCGTAGAGGACCACGGAGCCGGCGATGGGCACCTTGTTGAGCTGCTTGGCCATCAACCCGCCAACGGTCTCCACGTCCTCGTCGTCCAGCTTCAGCCCGAACAGGTCGCCCAGCTCGTCCAGCGGCAGCCGCGAGGACACCCGATACCGGCCCGGCCCGAGCTGGGTGATGTCGGTGTTCTCCTCGTCGTACTCGTCGGTGATCTCCCCGACGATCTCCTCAAGGATGTCCTCGATCGTCACCATGCCCGCGGTGCCGCCGAACTCGTCCACCACGATCACCAGGTGCACCCGCTTGGCCTGCATCTCGCGCAGCAGCTCGTCCGCCGGCTTCGAGTCGGGGCAGAAGAGTGGTTTGCGCATCATGGAGCCGACCCGCTCGGTGGACTGGGCGTCCGGCTTGTCGTACACCCGCCTGATCACGTCCTTCAGGTAGAGCACCCCGACGACGTCGTCCAGCCCCTCCCGGATCACCGGGATCCGGCTGAATCCTGAACGCAGCGCAAGTGAGACCGCCTGGCGGAGCGTCTTGTACTCCTCGATGAACACCATGTCGGTTCGCGGCACCATCACCTCTCGAACGATGGTGTCGCCGAGATCGAACACCGAGTGGATCATCAGGCGCTCGCCCGACTCGATCACCTCGGTGGCCTCAGCCAGATCGACCAGCTCGCGCAGCTCGGCCTCGGTGGCGAACGGCCCGTCGCTGAAGCCCTTGCCCGGAGTCAACGCATTGCCGATCATGATCAGCAGCCGGGGGAACGGGCCGAGCACGGTGGTCACCGCCACCAGCGGCCCGGCGAGAGCGCAGGACACCGACTGAGCATGCTGGCGGCCGAGGGTGCGTGGAGCCACGCCCCAGAAGATGTAGGACACCACGGTCATCACTCCGGCCGTGATCGCCCCGGCCTGCCACACCGGGAGGTGGAACGAGAAGATCACCTTCGCCACCAGGGTGATGGCCGAGATCTCCACCAGAGTGCGCAGGAACAACGCGGTGTTGAGATAGCGCGGCGGGTCGTTGGCGATCTGTCGCACCCGCCGCGCGCCGGAGACCTTCTCCTCCACCAGCCGGTCGGCACGCGACTTGGAGAACGACGAGAGGCCGGCCTCAGCGGCGGCGATGAAGCCGGCGAAGATCACCAGGACCAGCGCGATGACCAGCTGGAGCCAGTCTGCCGAGGTCATCGGGCACCCGACCGCTGGTCCGACCCCACAGGCCGATCCGGTCGCGCTGCCGCCCAGGCCTCGACGATCTTGTCCGTGAGCGAGAACATCTCAGCCCGCTCCGCAGGCTCGGCGTGGTCGTAGCCCAGCAGGTGCAGCAGGCCATGCAGCAGCAGGTACTCCGCCTCGGCTTCGGGCGACCGGCCGTGCTCCGCAGCCTGTCGGGCCGTGACCGCGGGACAGAGCACGACGTCGCCGAGCAGACCGGCGGGTGGCTCCTCGTCGTCGTCCGGCGGGCGCAACTCGTCCATGGGAAAGCTCAGCACATCCGTGGGTCCCGGCTCGCCGAGGTACTTCCGGTGGTAGGCACTCATCGTGTCCTCGTCGACCAGCAGAATCGACAACTCTGCCAGCGGATGGATCCGGAGCTGATCGAGGGCGAAGGTGGCCAGCCGAACCAAACCCGGACTGTCGGCCTCCAGCCCCGACTCGTTGTTGATGTCGACCGTCACGGCCGGAACCCCTAGCGTCCAGAGCGCAGGGCCGGCGCGGGCTCGGCCGCCTCGAACCGGTCGTACGCAGCCACGATCTGGCCGACCAGCTTGTGCCGGACGACGTCGTGGTTGGTCAGGTAGCAGAAGTCGATGTCGTCGACCTCGTCCAGCACGCCCTGAACCACCCGCAGCCCGCTGCGTGAACCGCCCGGCAGGTCGATCTGGGTGATGTCGCCATTGACCACGATCTTGGAACCGAATCCCAGTCGGGTCAGGAACATCTTCATCTGCTCCATCGAGGTGTTCTGCGCCTCGTCGAGGATGATGAACGCATCGTTCAAGGTCCGGCCACGCATATATGCCAGCGGCGCGACCTCGATCGTTCCGGCGGTCAGCAGCCGCGGAATCGAGTCGGGGTCGACCATGTCGTGCAGCGCGTCGTAGAGCGGACGGAGGTAGGGGTCGATCTTGTCGTTGAGGGTTCCGGGAAGGAAGCCAAGGTGCTCGCCGGCCTCCACCGCGGGCCGGGTCAGGATGATCCGGTTGACCTGCTTCGCCTGCAGCGCCTGCACCGCCTTGGCGACCGCGAGATACGTCTTTCCGGTGCCCGCCGGCCCGATCCCGAACACGACGGTGTGCTTGTCGATCGCATCGACGTACCGCTTCTGGTTCAGGGTCTTGGGGCGGATGGTCCGGCCGCGGGAGGACAGGATGTTGTGGGTGAGCACGTCGGCGGGCCGGGCGCCCTCACGGGTGGCCAGCATACCGACGATGCGCTCCACGGCGTCGGCGGTGAGTCCCTGGCCGGTACGCAGCACGGTGACCAGCTCGGTGATCACCTCGACGGCGAGCTCCACCGCCGCGGGGGAGCCGGTGAGGGTGATCTCGTTGCCCCGAACGTGGATGCCGGCGTCCAGCTCGCGCTCGAGGATCTCCAGGAACTCATCCCGCGGGCCGAGCACGTTGACCATGTCGACAGAGGCCGGCACCGTGATCCGCCGACCGCCGTCTGCCACCGCCCCGGAATCGGCGGCATCGGCGTACGAGAGGTGCTCAGGAACGACGGCTGATTGGTCTGACCTGGTCAGAAAGTCTCCATATCTTCCGGGGATTGTGCGCCCCTAATCCTAGTGACCTCGCGCCGCGGCCCAAAAGGTTTACCGAAGTGAATCGATGCGATCGCCTTATCCCACGTCAGGCGAGGCGAACCGATCGGTCGCCGCGACCAGGGCCTCCGCGATTCCCGGCTCGGTGTGGGCATGGCCCGCCGCGGGAATGATCTGCAGGTCGGCCCGCGGCCAGGCCTGATGCAGCTCGTACGCGGTGACCGCGGGCGTCGCCACGTCGTAGCGGCCCTGCACGATCACCCCCGGGATGCCGGCGAGCCGTTCCGCATCGGCGATCAGCTGCCCTTCGGCGAGCCAGCCGCCATGGACGAAGTAGTGGTTCTCGATCCGGGCGAACGCCAGCGCGAACTGCGACTCGCGAAACCTCTCCAGCAGCTCGGCACCAGGCTCGAGCAAGGTGATGGTTCCCGCCTCCCAGCCGCTCCAGGCCAGAGCGGCCGGCAGGTGCACGGCAGGCTCGGGATCGAACAGCAGCTCGTGGTAGGCGGCGATGGCGTCTCCGGTGAAGCCCCGGCCGCCGAGCGGGCCGAGGAACTCCGTGTACCTCTCCGGGAAGAGCTGTCCAGCCCCGCCGTTGTAGTAGAAATCCAGTTCACTGCGCCGCAGCGTGAAGACTCCCCGGACCACCAGCTCAGTGGTCCGGTCGGGGTGCCGCTCGGCATAGGCGAGCGCCAGGGCGCTGCCCCATGACCCGCCGAAGACCAGCCATCGCTCGATGCCGCGGGCTTCACGCAGCCGCTCCAGGTCGGCGACCAGATGCCAGGTCGTGTTGACGCTGAGGTCGGCGGCGGCCTCGCTGGCATGCGGCCGACTGCGGCCGCAGCCGCGCTGGTCGAGCAGTACGACCCGGTAGCGGGCCGGATCGAACAGCTGCCGGTCCCGCTCCAGGAATCCGCCGCCGGGGCCGCCGTGCAGGAAGACCGCAGGCTTCCCGTCCGGGTTGCCGCACTCCTCCCAGTAGATCTGCTGCCCGTCGCCGACGTCGAGCAGGCCCGAGGCGTACGGAGCGATCGGTGGGTACAACGAGCTCAGTACTGGTCGTCCGGGACGATGTGCATGGCGGCTTCCTCGGCGCTGGCAGCGCCCGCGTCGATCCCCACGTCCTCACCGACCAGGTCCTTCTCCACATCGGGCCCGATGCCCTGGTTGGGGTCGATCAGCCGCCCCGCCCGCTGGTCTCCCACCTCGCCGTCGTCGAGATTCTCCAGCTCGTCGCGAACCGTCAGGTTGTCCTCCTGTTCGGGTGCGGCGTACGGGTCGGGCTCGGGCTCCTCCTCCGCCAGCCGTTCGTCCAGCGACTCATGCTCACCGTGACGCAACAGCACCGACGGCTTCTCCGGCGGTGAGTAGCCCTCGTCCAACGCGTCGTCCACGCCGCGATCGTTCAGGGAGGTCTGCGGCTGCAGCTGATCTTGATCCAGCTGCTCGGACCGGTCGTCGCTGACGGTGTTGTCGGCATAGTCACTCATGAGGCCCAGCCTGCCATGTCACGCCTCGGCTGCAGCGCAGCCCTACGATGAGTCGGCGTGACAACGCTCGAGAAGGCCCCCGGCTCGCCGGCCCGCACGGCCGCTTACGTCTCGACCCCCAGCGGGATCTACACGGTCGTGGTGGCCCTGTTCTGCGGGCTGCTGCTGATCTCCAACGTGGCGGCGACCAAGCTGATCACCGTGGTCGACGGGCTGCCGGCCTTTCTCGGTGGCGGCATCTACACCGACGGCGGAGCACTGCTCTTTCCGCTGACCTACGTCCTGAACGACGTGCTGGCGGAGGTCTACGGGATGCGCCAGGCCCGCCGCGCGATCTGGACCGGCTTCGCTCTCTCTGCGCTGGCCTCGCTGACGTTCCTGGCCGTCGGAGCGGCGCCGCCTGGCCCGGGCTATGAGAACCAGGACGCGTTCGTGGCCGTGCTCGGCTTCGTGCCGCGGATCGTGCTGGCCAGCCTCGCCGGTTACCTGGCCGGGCAGTTCCTGAACGCCTACGTGCTGGTCTGGCTGAAGCAGCGGACCGCCGAGCGGGGCCTGGCCGGCCGGCTGATCGGGTCGACGGTCGTCGGGGAGTTCGCCGACACGGCGCTGTTCTGCTTCATCGCATTCGTGGGGGTGTTCCCGACCTGGGCATCTCTGATCGGCTACACCGTCACCGGCTACCTCTACAAGGTGGGGGTCGAGGTGATCTGCCTGCCGGTCACCTTCGCCGTCATCCGCGCCATCAAGAAGCGGGAACCGGGCTATCTCGCCCGTCCCACCGATGCCCCCGCAGTGCGCCAACTCCGGCTGGTGGTGGCGGTGCCCGACTACGACGAGGCGGTCCGCTTCTATCGCGACCAGCTGGGTCTGGCCCAGGAGGAGCAGTACGACGCGGACCGCGGCGCCCGCGTAATGATCCTGAATGCCGGGCGGGCGACCCTCGAGCTGTCCAACCCACCCCAGATCGACTACATCGACACCGTTGAGACCGGTCGAACCGGGGTCAGTCCCCACTACCGGGTCGCTCTCGAGGTGGACGACTGCACCACGGCCACCTCGCGGCTCACCGCCGCCGGAGCGGAGCTGATCGCACCGCCGACACGTACGCCGTGGAACTCACTCAACTCCCGGCTACGGGGACCCGCCGACGTCCAGCTCACCCTGTTCACCGAGCTGGATGAGGACAAGACCTGACCCTCCCCCTCACAAAACCGGTCACTAACGACAGCCGTCGGGCCCCATCCGTTGTCTTCTGTGACCGGTTGCGGAACGAGGATGGGTAACCTCAGGCTGAACCGTTCCGGGGAGGTTGCCGTGTCATCTGTCAAGGTCGAGCTGATGTCCACGCTTACCCCGCCCCAGGTGCTGAGGACCCTGACAGACTTCGGCCCTTCACGGGCCGAGGTCTGGCCCGGGGTGGACCAGAAGCGCTTCACGCTGCACGGCCAGGGGGTGGACTGGGCCGAGGTGACCGAGGGAAATCGGATGTCCTGGGAGCGGGAGCACTACTACTGGGATGCCGGGGCCGGCAAGGTGTCGGCGACGACGATGGACTCCAACCTGTGGGGCCCCGGAAGCGGCTGGGAGTACCGGTTGACGCCGAGCGGCACCGGGACTCGGGTCGAGATCATCCTGACCCGCCGCGGCAAGGGGGTTCGAGGAAGGTTGATTGCCGCGCTGCTGCCGTTCGTCGGCAGATCGTTCCTCGTCAGGTCCTTCTCCGGCCCGCTGCAAGCCAGCTAGTGCGCCGATGCCGGCTCAGCGGCTCGAGACTCTGCCGGCGTAGTAGCGACCCAGGAAGTCGGCCTTGACGTCGTCGAACCCACCGGTGTCGATGCTCGCCCGGATCCGGTCCACCAGGTTCACGATGAACCTCTCGTTGTGGATGGTGCACAACGTCGAGGCAAGCATCTCCTTCGCCTTGAAGAGGTGGTGCAGGTAGGCCCGGGTGTAGTGGGCGCAGGTGTAGCAGTCGCACTCAGGGTCGATCGGCCCGAAAGCGCGACGTGAGGCCGCGGTGGTGACGTTGAACCTGCCGTCGCGGGTGTAGACCGCGGCGTTCCGGGCGACCCGGGAGGGCGAGACGCAGTCGAAGGTGTCGGCCCCGTTCTCGACGGCTGTGAAGACGTCGTCCGGCTCGGAGATGCCGAGCAGGTGGCGTGGCCGGTCCTCCGGCAGCTCGGTGGCGCACCAACCGACGATGGTGCCGAGGTTCTCCTTCTCCAGGGCCCCGCCGATGCCGTAGCCGTCGAAGCCGCGTCCGTCGACAGCCGTCGATCTCAGGTCCCGGCACGCCTGGCGGCGCAGGTCCTCGTACTGGGCACCCTGGACCACCGCGAACAGTGCCTGGTACGGCCGGTGGTCGCGCTGCTGGGTCAGCCGGATGTGTTCGGCCAGGCACCGCTCGGCCCAGGCCTGGGTACGCCGTAGGGACATCTCCTGGTAGGCCCGGCTGTTCAGCAAGGTGGTGCACTCGTCGAACGCGAAGCAGATGTCGGCCCCCAGCTGTGACTGGAGCCGCATCACGCTCTCCGGGGTGAACCGGTGTCGGCTGCCGTCCAGGTGGGAGGTGAAGGTCACTCCGTCGTCGTCCACGTGGGCCAGCCGGGTCTTCCCCGCCGCGATCACGTCGTCATCGGCCAACCCGTCGGTGTTCATGGCGAGCACCTTCTTGAAGCCGACGCCCAGCGACATCACCTGGAACCCGCCGCTGTCGCTGAACGTGGGTCCAGGCCAGTTCATGAAAGGCCCCAGGCCGCCCGCCGCTTCGACGACGTCTCCGCCAGGCTGGAGATAAAGGTGGTACGCGTTGGCCAGCACCGCCTGCCCGCCGAGCTCCCGCACGCTCTCCGGGAGCACGGCCTTCACCGTCGCCTTGGTGGCGACCGCGATGAAAGCCGGGGTCGCGATGGTGCCGTGCGGCGTGCTGATCACCCCGGTTCGGCCCAGCCTGCCCGGCAGCCGGGTCCCGATCGCGAACCCGAACCCGGTCATCCACAGGCCGTTGACGCCCGGAGCAGGGCAGTGGCAACCGCACCGGCGGTCGAGGTGCGCAGCACGCCGTCACTGATCGAGACCGGATCCGCGCCGGCGGCGACGAATGCTTCCAGCTCGTCGGGTGCGATGCCGCCCTCGGGACCGATGACGACCGCCATGACGGCCCGATCGGGCAGGTCCAGGTCGCTCAGGCACCGCCCCGCCCCCTCGTGCAGCACCAGCGTGCGGTCCACGGTGGCCATCCGGCGGATCACGTCGGACGTCGACATCGGCTCGCTCAGCCGCGGCACCCGCAGCCGCCGGGACTGCTTCGCCGCCTCACGAGCCGTCGACCGCCAGCGAGCCAGCGACCGCTCCCCCCGTTCGCCGGACCAGCGCACCACCGACCGGGCCGCCGACCAGGGAATGATCTCGGCTGCGCCAGTCTCGGTGAGCATCTCGACTGCGAGCTCGGACCGGTCGCCCTTGGCGAGTGCCTGCACCGCGACAACGGTCCGCCCACGTTCGGGTTCCGCCAGCTGCTCGGTCACCTCCAGGACCAGGCTGTCCCGTCCCACCTCACGCACCTGACCGCGTACGCCCCGGCCCAGACCGTCGCCCACCATGATCATCTCACCGGGCCGGATCCTGCGCACCACCACCGCATGCCGCCCGTCGTCACCGCCCAGGGTCACCCGGCTGCCAACGGCCGGCCGACCCAGATCGGCGGAGAAGAAGAGCGGGTCGGTCACTGACCGGCGAAGGCGTCCCGCAGCCGTCCGAACACGCCACGGCCGGTCTTCTGCACCGTCACCTCAGGCCGGGTCTCCTCGCGCAGCTCGGCCAGCTGGCGCAGCAGCTCCCGCTGCTCGGCGTCGATCCGGGTCGGCGTCTGCACCAGCAGCGTGACGCCCAGCTGCCCGCGGCCACTGCCCCGTAGCCGGGGCACGCCCTTGCCGTCGATGGCGATCCGGGTACCGGACTGGATCCCGGCGGGCACCGGCACCCGGACCACGGTGGAGTCCGGATCGGCGTCGGGCAGATCCGCCTCCAGGGTTGTCACCAGCACTTCGGTGCCGAGGGCGGCAGCTGTCATCGGGATGCGGACCACGACCTCGAGGTCGTCACCCTCCCGGCGGAAGGTCTCGTGCGGGATGACGGTCAGCTCGACGTAGAGGTCACCGGCGGAACCGCCGCCCGGGCCGACCTCCCCGTGAGCGGCGAGGTGGATCCGGTTGCCGGTGCTGACACCCGGCGGGATCTTCACGTTGATGGTCCGCGCCGACCGCACTCGGCCGTCGCCGGCGCACTCGGGGCACGGGTTCGGGATCACCGTGCCATAACCGCGGCAGGTGGGGCAGGGCTGGGTGGTGCGGATGTCGCCGATGAAGGACCGCTGCACGTGCGTCACGTCACCCTGCCCGTGGCAGGTGGAGCAGCGCACCGGCTTTGAGCCCTCGGCCGCGCCCGAGCCGTTGCACCGCGGGCACAGCACGGCCGTGTCCACCCGCAGCGGCTTGGTGGTGCCGAACGCCGCCTCGGCAAGTTCCAGGTCCAGCCGGACGAGCGCGTCCTGCCCCCGGCGTACCCGGGAGCGGGGTCCCCGGGTCGTCTGCTGGCCGAACATGGCGTCGACGAGGTTCGTGAAGTCGAACCCGCCCGCTCCGAAGGTGCCGTTGAATCCGCCCATGCCGCCGCCGAGCGGGTCGCCGCCACGGTCGTACAGGTCGCGCTTCTTGGGGTCCTGCAGAACCTCGTACGCCTCGGCGACCGTCTTGAACCGCTCGGCCGCATCCGGCTCGGCGGCGACATCGGGATGCAGCTTCATGGCCAGCCGGCGGTAGGCCTTCTTGATCTGCTCCTGCGACGCGTCGCGCGGCACGCCCAGGACCTCGTAGTAGTCAGTGCTCATAGGTTTTCCGGCTGTCATCCTTCGGACAAGAAGCGGCCGACGTAGCGGGCAACAGCCCGAACCGACGCCATGGTGGAGGGATAATCCATTCTCGTCGGACCGACCACCCCCAAGGTGGCGAACGTATCCAGCTGGCTGCCATAGCCACTCGCCACCACCGACGTCGACTGTAGTTCCTTGTACGGGTTCTCATGACCGATCCGTACGGTGACATCGTCGGCCGTGCTGGCCTCGCCGAGCAGCTTGAGCAGCACCACCTGCTCCTCGAGCGCTTCCAGCACCGGCTTCACCGTGGTCTCGAACTCCGCGCCGTATCGGGTCAGGTTCGGCATGCCGCCGACCACCATGCGACTGGAGGTCTCGCTGCTCAACATCTCCAGCAAAGTGGCGATCGCCGCCTGTCCGATGATCTCCAGCGACGGCTGCAGCTCTCTGGCGAGCTTGCTGAGCCGAACGGCCGCCTGAGGGGAGGAATGGTTCACCGCCGCGGCATTCAGGTGGGCCCGCAGCTCGCCGACCGTCTCGTCGTCGTGCTCGGCGACGCCGAACGTCCGCTGCTCGATCCGGCCGGTGGAGGTGATCAGGATCAGCAGCAGCCGATAGGTCGACAAGGCGACCAGCTCGACGTGCCGGACCGTGGAGTGGCTGAGCGTCGGATACTGCACGATCGCCACCTGCTGGGTGACCTGAGCCAGCAACCGGACCGTGCGTAGCAGGACGTCGTCCAGATCGATCGCGCCGGAGAGGAAGGTCTGGATGGCTCGCTGCTCCGCGGCGGAGAGCGGCTTGAGCGAGCCGAGCCGGTCGACGAACAGCCGGTAGCCCTTATCGGTGGGGATGCGTCCGGCGCTGGTATGAGGCTGGGTGATGTAGCCCTCCTCCTCCAGCGCCGCCATGTCGTTGCGCACGGTTGCGGGGGAGACGCCCAGATCGTGCCGCTCCACGAGCGACTTGGAACCGACAGGCTCCTGGCTGGAGACGTAGTCGGTCACGATGGCACGCAGCACGTCCAGCTTGCGATCGTCCACGATGCACCTCCTCCCGGGTCTCGGGTTTGGCACTCGCCCAGCCAGAGTGCCAGTCTAGCCTGGTGGGCGTTGCCGGTCGTCGAGCCGACTCGTCGGTGTCGTTCACGATTCAACCGTGGCGCAAGGTGGCGAGCGGTGTCTACCTGACCGTGGCCGAACCCGAGTCGGTGAACCTCGGCCTGATCGTGGGCTCGGAACGCGCGCTGCTCGTCGACACCGGCTCCAGCCCCCAACAGGGCCGGGCCGTACGCGACTCCGTTGCCGCCCTTGTCGAGGTGGATCTGGCGGCTGTCGTGGTGACCCACTGGCACCACGACCACAGCTTCGGGCTCGCGGCGTTCTCGGACCTGGAGACAGTCGGGCACGAGTCCGTACGCGCTCGCCTCGCGTCGGCGAGTGCCACTGCCGAGGCAGCCCGCCTCGGGGTCGATCCAGCCGCGCTGGCGCCGCCGAACCGCGAGATCGCCGTCGCCGCCGCTGTCGACCTCGGCGGCCGTCGGGTCGAGATCGCCCATCTGGGCCGCGGTCACACCGACGGTGACGTCGTCGTCGTGGTGCCTGATGGCGATTTGCTCTTCGCCGGTGATCTGATCGAGTCGGCAGGACCGCCCTCGTTCGGCCCCGACTCGGTTGGCGACGAGTGGGCCGGCACCCTGGACGGCCTGATCGGCCTGATGACGGACCATACGGTGGCGGTGCCAGGGCACGGCGATCCGGTGAACCGGGAGTTCGTGTTCTCCCAGCGCGGCTGGATCGCCGCCCAGGTGGCCGGGGCCTCGCCGGAACCGGGCCGCCCGACGCTGCCGCTGGCCTAGCCCCTCCGCTTGCCCTTGCCAACCGGTCACAGACGACACCGAATTGAGGCATCACTGTCGTCTCTGACCGGTTTCCGGGTGGGGGGACTGGTGGGCTACCGGACCAGGCCCGACTGGTAGGCGATCACGACCAGCTGGGCCCGATCCCGGGCACCCAGCTTCACCATGGCCCGGCTGACGTGGGTCCGGGCCGTCGCCGGGCTGACCACCAGCCGGGCGGCGATCTCCTCGTTGCTCAGTCCCTCGCCGATCAGCCCCAGCACCTCCCGCTCGCGCTCGGTCAGCTCGGCCAGCCGGGGATGGGGCCGGCGCAGCGCCGACCGGGACGTGAAGGACTCGATCACCCGCCGGGTCACCGAGGGCGACAGCAGCGACTCGCCCTCGGCGACCAACCGGATCGCCCGCAGCATGTCGGCCGGATCGCTGTCCTTGATCAAGAACCCGGCCGCGCCCGCCTGTAGTGCGTCGAAGACGTACTCGTCGAGCTCGAAGGTGGTCAGCATGATCACCCGCACCACGCTCAGCGCGGGGTCGGCGGTGATCTGGCGCAGCGCTGAGATGCCATCGAGGTCCGGCATCCGGATGTCCATCAACACCACGTCCGGCCGTACCCGGCGGATCAGGCTCACCGCGTCGCGACCGTTGTCCGCCTCACCGGCGAGCACGAGGTCGTCCTCGGACTCGATCAGCACCCGCAGGCCCATCCGGACCAGCGCCTGGTCATCGGCCAGCGCCACCGAGATCGTCATGGCGCGTTCCCGGCCAGCGGCAACACCGCCCGCACCAGCAGGCCGCCTGCCGGCCGCACGGTGACCTGAAGGGTGCCGCCGACTCCCCTCGCCCGCTCTTCCATCCCACGGATGCCGTTTCCCGGAACCGGCACCGCGGCTGCCGGCCCGTCATCGGCCACCTCGACCACGAGCCGCCCCGGCTCGCGGACCACCCGTACGGTCGCCGTCGCGTTCAGGGCGTGCCGGACCACGTTGGTCAGTCCCTCCTGGATGATGCGGAAGGCCGCCTGGTCCACCGCAGCCGGCAGCGGTTGGGAGTCCTGCGGTGGCACCCGTTCGACCAGCACCGTGCGTCCTGCCTTGCGCAGCGCGCCGACCAGCTCGTCAAGCCGCGTCAGGCCGGGCACCGGCGCCCGCGGCTCGCCGCCGTTGGGATCACGGAACATGCCCAGTGTCATCCGCAGCTCGGCCAGCGCGTCACGACTGGTCGCCCGGATGGCCTCCAGCGACTCGGCGACCTGGTCCGGCCGCCGGTCCAGCACATGCAGAGCCACTCCGGCTTGCATGGTGATGACCGAGAGGCTGTGGCCGACCACGTCGTGCACGTCGCGGGCGATCCGCAGCCGTTCCTCGTACGCGTACCGCCTCCGGTCCTGCTCGCGGGCGATCCGCTCGTTCTCCCTCCGGCTGCGGCCGAGCAGCGCGAACATGGCAGGCACCACGGCCAGCGCCACGCCGAACACCAGGCCGGCGTAGAGACCGGGATCGAGCAGTCCGAGGTAGGGCTCGTTCCAGTGCCCGGCCGCGATCATGGGCACCAGCAGCGCGGTCAGCGGCAGCCACCGGCGCAGCGGCAGGGCCATGGCCATCGCGTACACACCGAGCGCGGGCGCCACGAAGACCAGGCCGAAGGTGGCGCCTGCGGCCAGGTAGCCGCCGACGCCGGTGACGATCGCCAGGAAAGCCGCCCGCGGCCAGACCCGGCGGACCGCCACGCCCCCAACGAAGATCAGAATCGGTGCGACCACCCAAGCCGAGACGTCCGGCGCGTCGCGGATCCATGGACCGCCGCCCGGCCCGAAGTCCCATCCCCCATGCCCGCGATCCGGGTTCCAGCCCACCAGGGAGCCCCACCAACAGATCCAGCCGAGCACGACGGCGATCACCGAGTCGATCAGCAGGGCGCGGGTGCCGACCCGAGTGCTGCCTCCGGTGACCGCGGACACGACTAGACCCTAGGCGAACCAAGTCGGCCAGGCATCGGCTCAGCAACGTAGTCCGGCTACGCCGGGGAGCGTACGCCGAGTGTCGCCTCCGAGCCGATGTGCAACCGGGGGGCGCTGCCGAGCATGGAGACATGACCACACCACTGCTTCTCCCCCTCGATGGCGGCCACTTCGGCCCGCCGGGCGGCGGGGACCCGTCAACCAGCTGGGGCGGCGTGCCGCCCTTCGCACACCTGTTAGGAGCCGGCATGTTCTTTCTGTTCCTGCTGCTGACCGCAGCGACGCTGTTCTTCCTGTTCCGCACCGGCCGGCTCGGCCCGCCGCCCTGGGTTCAGCAGCGCGGTCCGGAGGCCGAGGCCAGGCGGGTCCTGGCCGAGCGCTTCGCCCGCGGTGACATCACGACCGATGAGTTCATGGAGAAGGCCAGCGTCCTGAACTGGACGCCGGGCACCGACCCGTACGAGAACTGGAAGCCGCGCAAGGGGAAGTCCCGCTGATCCCACCACATCGTTGACGGGCCGGGTCCTAGGATCCGGCCCGTTTTCGCTGTCTCTGGTCACAACGCAGTTGTTTGGGTACCGTCGCAGGCGATTCAGCAGCGAGTCGAGGCGAGGAGCCTGGTGGCACGTATCACCGTCAAGACGCTGGCGGCTGCCGTCGGCGTCTCGCCGTCGACGGTGTCCAATGCCTATAACCGGCCCGACCAACTGTCGGTCCATCTGCGGCAGCGGATCCTGGCCAAGGCCGACGAGCTCGGTTACGCCGGACCCGACGCCGCGGGAAGGACGCTGCGGGTCGGTCGCGCGGATGCAGTCGGCGTGCTGCTGTCCGAACGACTTTCGTACGCCTTCTCCGACCCTTACGTGATCGAGTTCCTGACTGGGCTCAGCGAGGTGGCCGAGCGCCGCGCGATCAGCATCATGCTGATGCCGCTCGCCGCGGACAGCGGCGAACATGACCTGCGATCCGTGCGACAGGCGAGCATCGACGCGATGGCCCTGCTGTCGCTGCCCGCCGATCACCCCGCCGCCCAGCTGGCCCGGACCCGCGGCATCCGGCTGGTCACGACCGACCCGAGCGACGATCCCGGCAGCAGTTGGGTGGCGATCGACGATGTGTCGGCCGGACGGCTGGTCGGTGCTCAGCTGGCCTCGCTGGGTCACCACGAGGTCACGGTGGTCGCGGCGACCAACCGGCCGGCCGGTGGCCGGGCCCGACGGCTCAGCCCTCAGCAGGTGACCGGGTACGACTACGCCGCGCGACTCCGCGGGTTGCGGGAAACCGTGCCGGGAAACGTGTCGGTGATCTCCGGGGGTCACAACTCCTACGCCTCCGGGGCGAGCGCAGCCAACTACCTGGTCGAGTCCGGCCCGTTGCCCACGGCCGTGGTCGGTCTGAGCGACGTTCTCGCGCTCGGTGCGCTGTCAGTGCTCCGCGAGCGTGGGTTGTCCGTGCCGGGTGACGTGTCGGTGTGTGGCTTTGACGACATTCCGGCGGCCCGGACGGCGGAACTCACCACCGTTGCGCAGCCGATCAGGCGGCGCGGTCAGCTGGTGGGCCGTCTGCTGGTCGACCCTGCGGCAGAGCCCCGCCAGGTCACGCTGCCCATCCGTCTGGAAGTCCGGGCCACCGCCGGCCCGGCCCGGCGCTAGCGGTCAGGGGCCGTCTTCCAGCCACGGCGCCTCGTACGCCAGCGCCGCCGCGGTGGTGAGCTGCGTAACCCGGGTGAGCAGCTGGCGGAACGACCTGGAACCAAGCAGCTCGAGCTGGTCCAGTGCGCCGAGCGGGGCGATCGCCGCGAGCTGCCAGGCCGCAGCCGCCGGGTCGTCGGCCAGCTCGACGTCGGCCGGCCAGACGTTCTCGGCAAACTCGCTGGCCAGGGCGAGCGTGCGTCGCACCAGCCGCTCGGTCTCGGCGCGCAACCCGATCAGATCAGGATCCCATTCGAGATCGGGCAGCTCGGTCACCTCCGCCCGTGGGTGGGGGGCGTCGTCCAGCCACCGGTCCACGGTGAAGCGCGAGCCGCCGCGGGCTATCAGGCCGACGAAGCCCTCCTGAGCACCGAGCTGGGTGATCTCGGCCAGGGTGCCGACGTCGAACCGCTGCTCGCCGCCGCCGACCTCACGTCCGCGTTCGATCAGCACCACCCCGAACCGGGCCTGGTCGGACTTGAGCAGGTCGGCCAGCATGATCAGGTACCGCTCCTCGAAGACCCGCAGCCGCAGCGGCATGTACGGAAACAGCACCGAGCCGAGCGGAAACATCGGCAAGGCGGCCACGGTGCCAAGCAAACCACTGCCATGCCAGGGCCGGAGATCCCCGACACATGCTGCTCGCTCCCCTACGCTTCGGGCGTGACCTCGGCTGGCCGATACCCCTCAGATGTGCTCGCGTCCGGCTGGCAGCGCGCCGGCCGAAAGACCAGCACCGAGCTGGTCATCCAAGTCGGGCAGGTGCTGGAGGATCCCACGTCGGGATTCTGCGGGGCCGTGCTGCGCTGGGAGCGCGGTCTGGTGGTGTTGGAGGACCGGCACGGCAAGCAGCGGTCCTTCCCACTCGGCGCGGGGTTCTGGTACGAGGGACAGCCCGTGGTCCTCAAGGCTCCGCCGCGACGGCAGCCGGCGCCCACCAGGACCGCCTCGGGCTCGGTTGCGGGGCCGGCCGAGCGGGCCAAGACCGCCCTCGCGAGCCGGATCTACGTCGAGGGCCGGCACGACGCCGAGCTGGTCGAGAAGATCTGGGGGAACGACCTGAGGCACGTGGGCGTCGTCGTGGAGTACCTCGGCGGCGTCGACGATCTTCCCGGCATCGTGGCCGACTTCGGGCCGGGACCAGCGCGCCGGCTGGGCGTACTCGTCGATCACCTGGTGCCGGGCAGTAAAGAGTCGCGCATCGCGGACCGCGTGCGGCGAGACAAAGCCGGCGGTCACGTGCTGGTGCTGGGCCACCCGTACGTGGACATCTGGCAGGCCGTCAAGCCGGCCCGGCTGGGGCTGGCGGCTTGGCCTGAGGTGCCGCGGACGGTCGACTGGAAGCACGGGATCTGCGCGGCGCTGGGACTTCCGCACGACACTCAGGCCGACATTGCGGCGGCCTGGAAGACGATCTTGGACCGGGTGCGCACCTGGAACGATCTGGAGCGCCCGCTGCTCACCGTGGTCGAGCAGCTGATCGACTTCGTCACCGAGGATCATCTGGGGCCGGAGCCGTGACCTCGGCAGCTATCGCCGCGGCCACGCGGGAAAGATCCTGCCCGCGACCTCACTCCAGCAGGTCGCGGACCACGCCATCGGCCAGCAGCCGGCCTTGCACCGTAAGGACCAGTCGGTCGTCCTCGAGCAGGGCCAGCTCCCGCGCGATGAGGTCGGGAATCCGCAGCTGCTCGGCCGCCGTCAGCACGTCCACCGGCAGGCCGTCCTGGAGCCGCAGCTCGAGCAGGACCCGCTCGGTCCGCCGCTGCGCGGAAGTCAGCACCTCTCGGGCGTACGCCGGCGAGACGCCCGACTCGAGGCGTGCCGCGTACGCGTCGGGATGCTTGACGTTCCACCAACGCACCCCGCCGACGTGACTGTGCGCACCGGGACCGATCCCCCACCAGTGCTCGCCGCGCCAGTACCCCAGATTGTGCCGACAGCGACTGGCGGGTGTGGTGGCCCAGTTGCTCACCTCGTACGCGGTGAAGCCGGCCGCCGTCAGCCGCTCCTCGGCAACCAGGTACTTGTCAGCCAGATCGTCCTCGTCGGTCGTCGCCAACTCGCCCCGGCGAATCCGGGCGGCCAACCGGGTGCCGGGCTCGACCACGAGTGCGTACGCGCTGAGGTGATCTGGCTGCGCGGCAAGGGCTGCCGCCAAGCTCGTCTCCCAGTCCGCCAGCGTCTCGCCCGGCGTGCCGTAGATCAGGTCCAGGCTGACCTGGCCGAAGCCCGCGGCCCGAGCCTCCGCTACCGCCTCCAGCGGCCGGCCAGGAGAGTGCACCCGGTCGAGGGTGGCCAGCACCGCCGGAACCGCGGACTGCATGCCGAACGACACCCGGGTGAAACCGGACTCCCGCAGCCGGGCCAAGTCGTCCGCGGTGACCGATTCCGGGTTGGACTCGGTGGTCACCTCCGCATCGCCGGCCAGCCCGAACCGCTGGTCGATCGCCGCCAGCGCCCGTGCCAGGTCGGCCGGCGGCAACAGGGTCGGTGTGCCACCGCCGAAGAAGATCGTCGAGACCGGCCCTGCATCTGCGCCAAGAACTCGGGCGGCCAGGTCGAGCTCGGCGATCACACCCTCGACGTAGCCCGCGCGGCTCGCCGCCGGCCTGGAGCCCAACTCGGTTGCCGTGTAGGTGTTGAAGTCGCAGTAGCCGCACCTGACCGTGCAGAACGGCACGTGGACGTAAATGCCCAGACTGCGCTGGGGAACCTCGGCTTGCACCGACTCCGGAAGGGCGCCGTCCAGCGGCGGGAGGTCACCCTCGGGCAGCGTGGACGGCACCTGGCGAGACTAGCCCTCCGGCAGAAGGACCAGCTTCCCGCGAACGTGGCCGGCCTGGCTGATCTGATGGGCCTCGACGGCGCGGTCCAGCGGGAAGGTCTGAACCTTGATCACCAGCTTGTTCTGCTTCAGCAGCTCGGCCGCCTCAGCCATCGCCTTCATCGGCTGGCTGTCCGCGCCACCGCCCGTGACCCGGGCACCCGCCGAGGCCGCGCCGAAGTTGGCGATGGACACGACCTGGCTTGGCTCGGGCGCCAGACTGATCAGGTCCTCGATCGGTGACTTGCCGGCCACATCGAGCACGGCGTCGATCTTCGCCCCGGTCGCGCGCACGCGGTCGACCATGCCCTCGCCGTAGAGCACCGGCGTGGCGCCGATCTCCCGCAGGTAGTCCTGGTTGTCCTGACCGGCGGAGGCGATCACCCGGGCACCCCGGGCGATGGCGATCTGGGCGGCCACCGCGCCGACCCCGCCCGCCCCGCCGTCGATGAACAGCGTGTCGCCCGACTTGACGTCCAGCAGCCGCAGTACCCGTTCTGCCGTCTCCCCCACGACACCCACCGATCCGGCTACGGCCCAGTCGATCTCCGGCGGCTTGGGCGCCCAGGCATCCAGCACCGCGAACTCCGCATGGGTGTTGCTTCCCCTGCCGAACACGTCGTCGCCGACCGCCACACCGGTGACGCCCTCGCCGACCTCGTCAACCACACCGGCGGCGTCGAAGCCGAGGCCGCGCGGGGCCTCCAGCGGCTTGCCTTGCGCATACATCCCGGACCGGGTCTTCCAGTCGGCCGGGTTGACACTCGCCGCCCTGACGGCAATCCGGATCTGGCCGGGGCCGGCATGGGGCTCCGGGACCTCGGCCACCGTGATCACCTCGGGCCCGCCGTACTCGGATATCTGCAGCGCCTTCATTGGATCTCCTCTCTCGATCTGTTGCACCATAGTGGTCACGCCCGGAAGTTCGTCGGGGCCTGCGCCGCCCGGGAGGCGCCTCGCGGCGTTCTCCTCAGTCGAGATACGACCCGGTATCCCTCCCTTGTCGGCCTTGCGAGCCATCCACCCGGACGACGCAGGACCCTCGACGAACCTCCGGGCGCAACCACTAGACCTCCGCTACCACAGGAATGCAGATCTTCGCCTGTCGCAGCAATTATTGTTGCAAGAGTC
>JBKPNA010000163.1:0-3899 GCA_046765695.1 Actinomycetota bacterium
CTGGGAGCCGCTGGTGAACGCGGTCCGGGAGCGCGGGAACATCAGCTTCCGCTGGGTCAAGGGCCACTCCGGCAACCCGATGAACGATCTGGTCGATCAGCTTGCGGTACAGGCGGGCCAGGCGCAGGCCCGTACGCGTTAGCTCGGGTGATCAGACACGTGCAGAGCGCGCGTCACGGCGGGCATCCGCCTCTCCGCCGTTTCTCCGCACAAGGCCGCATGTGGTGGCGGATTCGGCCGTTTCGGGATCGTTCCTCCGCACAAGGCCGCATGTGGTAGGGGGCGTACCGCATGCTTAACCAGCACACCGGTCCAGCCGCCTCCACTCTCATCGACGGGGGACGTACGCGGCCCCGGGACAACCCCTGCGCGATGATGGGCAACTGCGTACTGTAGTCACTGGTCAGCCCACGGGTCGGCCGCGTTCCCCGGTTGGTCTGCCGGCAGGGCCCGCCTGACTTTGAATCAGGATTAGCGACGTAGGTTCGACTCCTACCCGGGGAGCACAGCGCCACGCCAGCACGAGGAGCCAGCGGTTTGTCCGAGCAGCCCGAACCCGACGCGCGCCCGGTCGCAGTCGTCATCCTCGCCGCCGGCGAGGGCAAACGCATGAAGTCCGCCCGGTCCAAGCTGCTGCACGAGCTGGCCGGGCACTCCATGCTCAGCTACGCCGTGCGCACGGCGACCACCCTTCAGCCACAACACATCGTCGTGGTGGTCGGCCACGGCCGGGAGCAGGTGGAGGCCCATCTGGCCGAGCTCGCGCCACATGTCACCACCGCCGTCCAGGAGCAGCAGCACGGCACCGGCCACGCGGTCCAGGTCGCCCTGGAGCAGCTCGGCGAGCTCACCGGTGAGGTCGTGGTCACCTATGGCGACGTGCCGATGCTGACCACCGAAACACTGGCAGCACTGGTGGTAGAGCACCGTGCCAGGGCCGCCGGGGTTACCGTGCTGACAGCCCGGGTGCCAGACCCCACCGGCTATGGGCGGATCCTGCGCGACGCCGACGGCATGGTGGAGGGGATCGTCGAGCATCGCGACGCCGACGAGGTCCAGTCCAGCATCAACGAGATCAACTCCGGCATCTACGTCTTCGACGGCGAACTGCTGCGGTCCGCTCTGAACGAGCTCACACCCGACAACGACCAGAGCGAGCTGTATCTGACCGATGTGCTGGCGGTCGCCCGGCGGGCCGGCAGGCCGGTGGCAGCCATGGTCACGGAGGACGTGTGGCAGACCGAAGGGGTGAACGACCGGGTGCAACTCTCGGCGATGAACGCCGAGATGAACCGCCGGATCCTGCACCGATGGATGCGCAGCGGAGTGACGATTGTCGATCCTGGCACCACCTGGGTACAGGCCTCGGTTGACCTGGCTCCCGACGTCACCCTGCTGCCGAACACCTCACTCGAGGGCGCCACGTCGGTTGCGGCCGGCGCGACCATCGGTCCTGACACCACCCTGGTCGACGTGGAGGTGGGCGAGAACGCGACAGTCGTCCGGACCCACGGAGTGCTGAGCGTGATCGGGGCGGGAGCCAATGTGGGTCCGTACGCCTCGCTGCGGCCAGGCACCACACTCGGCAAGGACGGCAAGATCGGCACCTTCGTGGAGACCAAGAACGCCCAGCTCGGCAGGGGGGCCAAGGCTGGTCACCAGGCTTACATCGGCGATGCCGTGATCGGTGACGGTGCGAACATCGGTGCCGGAGTGATCTTCGCCAACTACGACGGGGTCCGCAAGGAGACCACCACCGTGGGCGCGTACAGCTTCGTCGGCAGCAATTCCGTGCTGACCGCTCCGGTGCAGATCGCGGACGGGGCGTACGTCGCGGCGGGCTCGACCATCACCGGCGACGTCGGGGCCGGAGAGCTGGCGGTGGGCCGCGGACGGCAGCGCAACGTGCCCGGTTGGGTGGCCCGCAAGCGGGCCGGTACGAAGACCGCGCGGGCGGCGGAGGCGGCCCTGGCCGAGCAGCGGCCGGCTGCCTCAGAGCAAGATCAACGGGCGGAGACCGCAGGTCGGCTACCGGACGAGCACATTGTGCGGGAGGCTTAGGCCGTGACGGGGTTCAAGAAGCCCAACGAGAAGCACCTGATGTTTTTCACGGGGCGGGCCTATCCCGAGTTGGCGGCGGAGGTGGCCGACCTGATGGGTGTGGAGATCGTGCCGACCCGGGCGATCAGCTATGCCAACTCCGAGATCTACGTGCGGTTCGAGGAGTCCGTACGCGGGTCGGACGCCTTCGTGCTGCAGAGCCACACTGCGCCGGTCAACGAGTGGATCATGGAGCAGCTGATCATGGTCGACGCGCTGAAACGGGCGTCGGCGAAACGGATCACCGTGGTGGCACCGTTCTATCCCTACGCCCGCCAGGACAAGAAACACCTCGGCCGGGAGCCGATCTCCGCGCGACTGATCGCCGACATGTACCGGACCGCCGGAGCCAATCGGCTGATGTCGGTCGATCTGCACGCGGCGCAGATCCAAGGGTTCTTCGACGGACCGGTTGACCACCTGTGGGCGCTGCCGGTGCTCGCGGACTACCTGGTCGGCAAGTACGAGACCGCGGAGATGACCGTGGTATCACCGGACTCCGGGCGCGTCCGGGTCGCCGACATGTGGAGTGACCGGTTGGGCTCCCGACTGGCGATCATACACAAGCGGCGAGACCCGGATCTGCCCAACCAGGTTCGGATGCACGAGGTGGTCGGCGACGTGCAGGGCCGGGTCTGCCTGCTGGTCGACGACATGATCGACACCGCTGGCACGATCTGCCAGGCCGCAGAGGCGCTGCAGGACCGAGGCGCCAAGGCGGTGATCGCGGCCGCGACCCATCCGGTGCTGTCCGGGCCTGCGGTCGACCGGTTGAAGGCGACGGGGTTCGAGGAAGTCATCGTGACCAACACGCTGCCCATCGCCGAGCATCAGCACTTCGACGCCCTCACTGTCTTGTCGATTGCCCCGCTGATCGCCCGGGCGATCCGCGAGGTGTTCGAGGACGGTTCGGTGACGAGTCTGTTCAACGGCCAGGGCTGAGGGTCTTCCTTTCAGGGGCAGTCCATTCCACCTCATGCCGGATGCGGTGTTGTGCGGGGAAACAGTCCCGGAAGCGGCCGAATCCGCTGCCAGATGCGGCCTTGTGCGGAGAAACGGGCGGAATGTGATAAGCGGCGGGGCGACTGATGGTAGCTGGTTCACCCCAACTGGTCAGTCGTAGGTATGTCGGCTAAGGTTGAGCGGTTGCCTCGGCGAGGGTCCGCGGACCGTGATCGACTAGGTCGGACGCGTCCGGTCTGCCTCGCTGGGCCTCAGACAGCACTGCCACAGTTAGTTTCCGAGGAGTTCGTTCGTGCCCGAGGTCAAGCTCACCGCTGAACTGCGTACGGAGTTCGGCAAGGGCGCCGCCCGCCGGATTCGTCGCGCCCACAAGGTCCCGGCCGTCCTGTACGGGCACGGCTCGGACCCGATCCACATCTCCCTGCCAGGTCACGAGACCCTGCTCGCCCTGCGTACCGCGAACGCGCTGCTGTCCATCGATCTCAACGGCAAGTCCCAGCTCGCCCTGCCCAAGCAGGTGCAGCGAGACCCGCTGAAGCACACCATCGAGCACGTGGACCTGGTCATCGTGCGCCGGGGCGAGAAGGTGACGGTGGACGTACCGCTCCACGTGGAGGGCGAGGCCGGCGACGACACCTTGGTCGTCGTTGACCACAACAGCATCACCGTCGAAGCGGAGGCAACTCACCTCCCGGAGCAGATCGTCTTGTCGATCGAGGGACTGCCGGCCGGTACGCAGATTCTGGCCAGGGATCTGATGCTGCCCGACGGCGTCTCACTTGATCTTGATCCGGAGACCCTGATCGTCAACGTGACCAGCGCGCCGAGCGCCGAGG
>JBKPNA010000164.1:0-15192 GCA_046765695.1 Actinomycetota bacterium
GTCCGACCCTGTGAAGTCGATCTTGTCGATCGGCTCGCCCGCAGACGCACGGCAGTCGTTTCCTCCTCGGGGGACAGGCGGCTGCCGTGTTGCGGGTCGGCTGAGAGCCGTATCGGCCTTGGGTGACCGTCGCGTTACGACCCGCCCGGCCCGACATGTCCGGAATCTGAACGTGCAAGACTGACCGGGATGCGGGTGCAAGGAGAGGACGAGGCACGGCGGGCGGCCATCGGGCAGATCATCGCCGAGCTGCATGAGCGACTGATCGACATTCGTCGCGACATCCACGCCCACCCCGAGATCGGAAACCTGGAGCACCGCACCACTGCACTGATCGTCGATGAGCTCGAGCGGGCGGGTCTGGTCAGCAAGGTGCTGCCGATCGGCACGGGGGCGTACTGCGACGTGCTGCCAGGCGGATTCGACTACGGGGAAGGCCTGGTGGGCTTCCGTGCAGACATCGACGCCCTGCCCATCACCGACGCCACCGGGCTGCCGTACGCCTCGCAAAACCCGGGCGTCTGCCACGCCTGTGGGCACGACGTGCACACCGCAATCCTGATCGGCCTCGGCCTGCTGCTGTCCAGGCTGCAAGATCTGGACCTGCTGCCGAGGGGAGTCCGGCTGATCTTTCAGCCCGCCGAGGAGACCAGTCCGGGCGGTGCGCTCGATGCCATCGACGGTGGCGTGCTGCAGGACCTGAGGGAGATCTACGCGCTGCACTGCGACCCGCGGACCGACGTCGGTCAGCTGGCGTTGAAGGTCGGGGCGATCACCTCCGCGGTCGACCAGGTCGACATCACCCTGTCCGGCGTCGGCGGTCACACCTCGCGGCCCCATCTCACCCAGGACATCATCGGCGCGCTCGGCGAGCTCGCCACCACGACGCAGCTGGTGCTGTCGCGCCGGGTCGATCCGCGCAGCGGCGTGTCGCTGATGTGGGGCTCCATCCACGCCGGATCGGTGGCCAACGCCATCCCCGGCAGCGGCAAGATCGCCGGGACCCTGCGAGCGCTCGACGTCGCCGGCTGGCAGCGGGCCAAGCAGCTTATCCCCGAGCTGGCGGCCGACATCGTTCGCCCGTTCGGCGTCCAGGTGGACGTGTCGGTAACCGACGGCGTGCCGCCCGCGGTCAACCACGCCTCAGGGATCCGGCGGCTGGCGCTGGCAACCGAGCGGGTGCTGGGTGCGGAGGCGATCGCGAGCACCGAGCAGTCCCTCGGCGGCGAGGACTTCTCCTGGATGCTGCAGCAGGTGCCGGGCGCGCTGGCACGGCTCGGCGTGCGCACCCCCGGACGATCGTGCCCGGACATCCACCAATCGACGTTCGTGGTCGACGAAGGCTGCATCGCGGTTGGCCTCAAGGTGCTGGCCGAGGTGGCGACGACCGGTCCGACGCAAGCATCCGTTACGCCAAGGTGACCCCTCGGGTCGGCGCTGAGCATTAGAGTGCACCTCGAGGGCCCAACCGGCGGAGATTGCCGCGCCATTGACACTGGGATCCGCAAAAAATACTGATCCGTGCCCCAGGAGGATGTAAATGCGAAGGACCTTGACCCTCGCCGCAGCGATCTTTTCCGCTGCTGCCCTGACGCTGGCCGGTTGTGCCAAGCCGCCGGGCACCGATGGAGCGAGCTCTGCCGCACCGACGACGAGCGCCAGCGCCAGCGTGTCGGGCGGCGGCGGGTCGGGGTTCAAGGCGTGCATGGTCTCCGACTCCGGTGGCTTCGACGACAAGTCCTTCAACCAGACCTCGTACAAGGGGCTGACCGACGCCAAGGCCCAGCTGGGCATCGAGACCGGCGAGGTGCAGTCCGAGACCGCCGCCGACTTCGCCAAGAACATCCAGTCGATGGTCGACGCGAACTGCAACATCATCGTCACCGTCGGGTTCCTGCTCAGCGACGACACCCTGGCCGCGGCCAAGAAGAATCCCGACATCAAGTTCTCGATCGTGGACAACAACAACCCGAAGACCTACCCGGCGGCCAAGAACCTGAAGCCGCTGGTGTTCAACACCGCACAGTCCAGCTTCATGGCCGGCTACCTGGCCGCCGGGATGACGAAGACCAAGAAGGTCGGTACCTTCGGCGGCCTGAAGATCCCCACGGTGACGATCTTCATGGACGGCTTCGCCCAGGGCGTGGACTACTACAACAAGCAGAAGAACGCCCAGGTCTCGGTGCTCGGCTGGGATGCGGCCAAGCAGGACGGCCAGTTCGTCCCGGGTGACCAGCCCTTCAACAACGTCAAGGGTGGCCAGCAGACCGCCCAAGGATTGATCAGCCAGGGCGCCGACATCGTGTTCCCCGTCGCGGGTCCGGCCGGTGAGGGCGCCCTGCAGGCGGCGAAGGCCAGTGCCGGCAAGGTCAATGCCATCTGGGTGGACACCGACGGCTGCGTCAGTGCCGACACCTACTGCTCCAACATCATCACGAGCGTCTACAAGGCCATGGACCTAGCCGTGCTGGAGGTGATCAAGTCGGCTCAGACCGGCAGCTTCGACAACAAGCCGTATGTCGGCACCCTGGAGAACAACGGCACCGGCCTGGCGCCCTACCACGAGTTCGACTCCAAGGTCCCGGCCGATCTCAAGTCCGAGGTCGATGCGCTGAAGGCGGACATCATCTCGGGCAAGATCAAGATCGAGTCCAAGTCGCAGCCGACGTCCTAGATCGTGACTGCCACATCGGCCTCCGCAACCGGAACCGGCGACGGTCTCCGGCTGCGGGGGATCACCAAGCGGTTCGGGTCGCTGGTGGCCAACGACGGGATCGACCTCGACGTCGTGCCGGGTGAGATCCACTGCCTGCTCGGCGAGAACGGAGCCGGCAAGTCGACCCTGATGAACGTGCTCTACGGGCTGCTGCAGCCCGACGCCGGCACGATCACTATCGACGGCAGGCAGCATGTCAGCCGCAACCCCAAGGAGGCGATCGCCGCCGGCATCGGCATGGTGCACCAGCATTTCATGCTAGTCGAGGTCTTTACCGTCGCCGAGAACCTGACGCTCGGCCGGGAGCGGGGAACGGCCGGCTGGCTCAGCATGGGCCAGGCCCGGCGTACGGTGCGGGAGCTGTCGGAGAGGTACCACCTCGACGTGGATCCGGACGCACTCGTTGAGGACCTGCCGGTCGGCGTGCAGCAGCGGGTCGAGATCTTGAAGGCACTGGCCAACGACGCGAAGTACCTCATCTTCGACGAACCGACGGCCGTGCTGACCCCGCAGGAGATCGACGAGCTGATCGAGGTGATGCGGTCGCTGCGCGACGAGGGCAAGGCGATCGTGTTCATCACCCACAAGCTGCGTGAGGTGCGGGCGATCGCCGACCGGATCACCGTGATCCGCCGGGGCAAGGTGGTCGGCCAGGCGAAGCCGACCGACTCCGAGGCCCAGCTGGCCGAGCTGATGGTGGGACGCGCCGTCCGGCTGCTGGTCGACAAGAAGCATGCGAAGGACGCCGGGCCGGCTCGCCTCCAGGTGGCGGGGGTGTCGGTGGCCGCACCCAACGGCACCCTGGTGGTCGACGACGTGAGCCTCGAGGTGGCGGGTGGCGAGATCGTCTGCATCGCCGGGGTGCAGGGCAACGGCCAGACCGAGCTGGCCGAGGCCCTGCTGGGGCTGACGCCGACCGTCCGCGGCCAGGTGTTGCTGGACGGGAAACCGATTACCGGGAAGAGTCCGAAGGAGATCATCGACGCCGGGCTGGGCTTCGTCCCCGAGGACCGGAAGCACGACGGGTTCGTCGGCAGCTTCACCGTTGCCGAGAACCTTGTGCTGAACCACTACGACGAGCCGCCGTACGCCCGCGGCATCGCGCTGGACCTGGCGAAGATCAGCGAGAACGCGGAGCACCGGGTTGGCGAGTTCGACATCCGTACCCAGTCGATCACCTCGACCACCGCATCGCTGTCCGGTGGCAACCAGCAGAAGGTGGTGCTGGCCCGGGAGCTGTCCCGGCCGCTGTCGGCGCTGATCGCGAACCAGCCCACCCGCGGCGTGGACGTCGGCGCGATCGAGTTCCTGCACCAGCGGCTGGTCGCCGAGCGTGATCGCGGTACTGCGGTGCTCATCGTCTCCACCGAGCTCGACGAGGTCGTGGCGCTGGCCGACCGGATCGCGGTGATGTACCGCGGCCGGATCGTTGGCGTCGTGCCGCCGAACACCTCGCGGGAGGTGCTTGGCCTGATGATGGCCGGAGTGCCGACCGAGGAGGCCCTCGCCAGCGCGTCGGTGACGACGCAGTCAGAGGAGGACGCTGCTCTCGAAGCGGCGCTAGGAGGGGGCTGATGAGCACCGCTGCCGGAACTGCCGGAACGGCGAGACCGCGGCGCAGGTTCCCGTGGTCCGACGTCGTCACGACCCTGGCCGCGTTCGTGCTGGCCTTCCTGGTCGGCGCGCTGTTGATGATCTTCTCCGACACCGGGGTGCGCAGCAAGTTCAGCTACTTCTTCGCACGCCCGTCCGATGCGCTGACTGCGTCGTGGGACAAGGTGAGCTCCGCGTACGGGGCGCTGATCACCGGGGCCGTTGGTGGCTATGGGCCCATCACCGAGACCACGGCCCAGGCGGCCCCACTGATCTGTGCCGGGCTGGGGGTCGGTCTCGCGTTCCGGGCCGGGCTGTTCAACATCGGCGCACAGGGGCAGGCGATCGTCGGCGCCATGGTCGCGGCGTACATCGGGTTCAGCTGGCATCTACCTCCGGTGATCCACCTCGTGGTCGCCGTGCTCGGCGGCCTGATCGGCGGCGGGATCTGGGGCGGCGTCGTCGGCTGGCTGAAGGCGCGAACCGGTGCCCACGAGGTGATCGTGACGATCATGATGAACTACATCGCCACGGGGCTGTTGGCCTACGCGTTGACCACGACGGCGTTCCAGCGGCCCGGCCGGACCGACCCGATCTCGCCGATCGTCGACTGGAACGCCACCTTTCCGCGGCTGGAGGGCGGCCAGCTGCACCTCGGGTTCGTGCTGGCGCTGCTCGCCGCGGTGGCAGTCTGGTGGATTCTTGACCGGTCCACCACCGGGTTCACCATCCGCGCGGTCGGAGCCAACCCGCACGCGGCGGCCACCGCCGGGATGAGCGTCGGCACGACGACGGTGATCACCATGGCGCTGGCCGGCGGGCTCGCCGGGCTGGCCGGGGTGCAGGCGGCGCTCGGCCCGACCGCGTCTGGTGTACCCGTACCGCTGTCGGCCGGCATCGTCGGCTCGATCGGCTTCGACGCGATCACGGTGGCGCTGCTCGGCCGGTCCAAGCCCCTCGGCATCGTGCTGGCGGCCCTGCTGTTCGGCGCCCTGCATGCCGGAGGACTGGCCATGCAGAGCGTCGCCCAGACCCCGCTCACGCTGACCACGGTGCTGCAGGCGCTGATCGTGCTCTTCGTCGCCGCGCCGGCCCTGATCCATCGGATCCTGCCGTTCGTCAAGGCTCGGCGGAGCGAGGAGATCGCGCCGGTTCCCGAAGGTGGGCTCGCATGAGCACCGAGGTGACAACACGGGAGACGACCCTTCCGGCCACCGCCCAGCGCGTCGAGTCAAGGGAGAAGCGGCGGCAGCGGTTGTCCACCGGCGGGCTGATCGCCGTGGTCGGGATCCTGCTGCTGATCGCTCTCGGTTCGACCACCGGCTCGGCCCGGTTCGCCCTGTCCGACGCGTTCGACGCGGTTCAGCTGCCCACGCTGACCGTTCCCGGTTTCGGCACCGTCGCGGTCTGCGCCGTCGTCTGTCTGCTCTGTGCTGCTGCCTACCTGTCGGGGCGGATGGCCGGCCGGCTGCCGACATTCGTCGGGCTGATTGCCGGGATTGCGGTCCTGGTCGGATTTCTGACCTGGGCCGCGGCGGGCCGGGATCTGCCGTTCCCGGTCAGCAACCAGTTCGCCGGCACACTGTCGCTTGCCACGCCACTGGTCCTCGGGGCGCTCTGCGGGGTGCTCTGCGAGCGGGCCGGGGTGGTCAACGTCTCCATCGAGGGGCAGTTCCTGGCGGCTGCCTTCGCGGCGGCCGTGGTGGGCAGCCGGACCCAGTCCGTGGCGGCAGCGATGATTGCGGCCATGGTCGCCGGGGTGGCGATGGCCGCCTTGCTGGCGCTGTTCTCGATCAACTACCTGGTCAACCAGGTGGTGCTCGGGGTGGTGCTCAACTTGCTGGCGCTGGGCCTGACCGGGTTCCTCTTCGACCAGTTGGTACAGCCGGCGTCGCGGACCTACAACTCCGCTCCGGTGCTGGAGCCGCTGCCCATCCCGGTGCTGAACAAGATTCCGTTCTTCGGCCGGGTGCTGTTCGAGCAGTCGATCCTGGCCTACCTCGCTGCGGTCTCCGTTGTGGTGGTCTGGCTGGTTCTCTACCGCACCAAGTGGGGGTTGCGCATCCGGGCCTGCGGCGAGCACCCGGAGGCTGCCGACACGGTCGGGATCAGCGTCCGGGGGGTGCGTTGGTCGGCGGTGCTGGCCGGCGGTGTGTTCGCCGGGCTGGGCGGGTCGTTCTTCACGCTGGCCTCCACCGGGTCGTTCACCAAGGAGTTCACCGTCGGCAACGGCTTCATCGCGCTGGCAGCGTTGATCATGGGCCGGTGGCACCCGGTGCTGGCCGCGATGATGTGCCTGTTCTTCGGTTTCGTCACCCAGATGGCCTCCCAGCTGCAGACCCTCAGCACGCCGATGCCCAGCCAGTTCCTGCTGATCCTGCCCTACGTGGCCACGATCATCGCCGTAGCGGGCCTGGTCGGCAGGGTGCGACCACCTGCCGCCGACGGCATCCCGTACGAGAAGTGACTGGGAGCGCCGTGACAGTTGCGGAGGACGACCTGCGCGCCTTCCCCAAGGTGTCGTTGCATGATCATCTTGACGGCGGGCTCCGGCCACAGACGGTGCTGGAGCTGGCGGCCGAGATCGATCACATGCTGCCGGCGGACAACGCCGAGGGCTTGGGAACCTGGTTCCGGGACGCAGCCGATTCCGGATCGCTGGAACGCTACCTGGAAACCTTCGATCAGACGCTCGCGGTGATGCAGACCGAGGCGGCGCTGCGCCGGGTGGCCCGGGAGTTCGTGGAGGACCTGGCAGCGGATGGCGTGGTCTACGGCGAGGCGCGCTGGGCGCCGGAGCAGCATCTGCGCTCCGGCCTCACCCAGGCGCAGGCCGTCGACGCGGTAGGCGACGGCCTGGCCGAGGGCATGGAGTCATGCCGGGGTCGCGGTCTGGACGTGGAGGTCCGCCAGCTGCTGACGTCGATGCGGCATGTCCCACAGCCGACGCGGGAGACGGCCGACCTCGTCCTGGCGTATCGGCGCGACGGCGTGGCCGGCTTCGACATCGCCGGTGCGGAGAGGGGGTTCCCACCGGCCCGGTTCCTGGAGTCGTTCAGCCACCTACGGCGGAACAACGCCTACTACACGATCCATGCCGGCGAGGCAGACGGCGTGTCCTCGATCTGGGAGGCGGTCCAGGTGTGCGGTGCCAACCGGATCGGTCACGGCTTGGCGATCGTGGAGGACATCACCGGGGACGTGCTGGGCGACTTCGCCGCGTACGTGCGGAACGAGCAGATCCCCTTGGAGATGTGCCCGTCGTCCAACGTGCAGACGGGCGCAGCGGCCTCGATCGCCGAGCACCCGTTCGGCCGGTTGGCCGATCTTGGCTTCTGCGTCACGGTGAATCCCGACAACCGGCTGATGAGCGGCACCACCGTGACTCGTGAGTTCGCCTTGCTGTGCGAGGCGTTCGACTACGGCCTGGACGACGTGCGCCGGTTCTCGCTGAACGCGGCGGGGAGTGCCTTCGCGCCATACGAGACGCGGATGGAGCTCGCCGAGCGGATCATCGCCGCCTGAGTGCGAGCTCGAGGACGCGGGCCGCAACCACCAGCTCATCCACCGGCACGGATTCGTCGGGTGCGTGAGCCTGCCGTGGGCTGCCCGGGCCGTAGTGCAGGGTCGGGATGCCGGCCGCCGCGTACAGCCGCAGGTCGCTGCCGTACGGCGCGCCGCGCTCCGGTCCGATGTCGCGGCCGGTCACCGTGGCGTGCGCGTCGGCGACCATAGCGGCCAGTGGGTGACCGGGAGGCAGCCGCCCACCGCGGAAGGCCCCACCCGGCCAGGAAACCCGGGGCGGATGATCCCGCAGGAAGGGCTCCCGTGCCGCCGCCTCGGCGATCGCAGCCTCCAGCTCGACGCGGGCCGCCGCGGGGTCCTCTTCGATCCGCAGGCCGTAGCGGCCCTCGGCCACCAGCTGGTCGGGCACACTGCTCGGCCAGTCCCCGCTCCGGAGCCGCCCTACCGACAGCGGGTAGGCGATGGGGTAGTCACGCAGCAGCAGGTCGGGATCGGCATTGCGCCTGTGCTCGAGGGCGACGAGTGCGGCGTGGATCGGCAGGTAGGCGTCCAGCGCCGAGTGCCCCGCGTACCGGGTGCTGCCGTGGGCCGCCTGTCCGGGCACGACGATCCGGAATGTCAGCGACCCTGCGTTGGCGGTCACCAGGCGGAGCTCGGTCGGCTCCGGGATGATGCAGGCATCGCCGGTGTGGCCGCGGGCCAAGGTGGCGTACGCGCCGAGTCCGCCGTCCTCTTCGCCGACGACGAAGTGGACCGCGAACGGCGGCGGCTCGTCGCCGCCCGACAGCGCCGCCTCGACCGCCGCCAGGATGGCGGCGACCCCACCCTTCATGTCGCAGGCGCCCCGACCGACCACTCGGCCGGCGCGAACCACCGGAGTGAACGGCTCGGTGGTCCAAGCCGCCCGGTCGCCGGTCGGCACCACGTCGACATGGCCCTCCAGCACCAGGGCCGGGCGGTCACCGGGCCGGTGGGTTCCCACCAGGCCCCAGGCCTGCTGCCGGCCCACCTCCTCACCGGGGAAGTCGTCCCGCGCCCGCAGGTCGGCCAGGTCGATGGGCCACAGGTCGACCTCCAGCCCGAGCCCGGACAGCCGCTCCGCCAGGTGATGCTGGATCGCCACCTCGCCCGGCGTGCCGCCGATGCTGGGAATGGCGATCAGTTCGGCCAGGGTGGCGACCAGCGCGGCCTCATCCAGCATCGGTGCTCCTTCTCACTTGGCCGCACGCTATAACCCCGCGAAGTGCGCGCGGTCCGGCCATTAGGGTGGGCCGCATGACATCTCGCGTGCTGGCCGCCGTCGCCTGGCCGTACGCCAACGGCCCGCGACACATCGGTCACGTCTCCGGCTTCGGCGTCCCCTCCGACGTCTTCTCCCGGTACATGCGGATGAGCGGCCACGACGTGCTGATGGTGTCGGGCACCGACGAGCACGGCACCCCGATCCTGGTCCAGTCCGAGCAGGAGGGGTTGAGCCCCCGCGAGGTGGCGGACAAGTACAACCGGGTGATCATCGAGGACTTCACCGCACTCGGGTTGTCTTACGACCTGTTCACCCGGACCATCACGCGTAACCACTACGCCGTGGTACAGGATCTGTTCCTCGGGCTGCACAAGAACGGGTACGTGGTGCCCAAGGTGCAGCTCGGTGCGGTCAGCCCGAGCACCGGGCGTACCCTTCCTGACCGCTACATCGAGGGCACCTGCCCGATCTGCGGCTACGACAGCGCGCGTGGCGACCAGTGCGACAACTGCGGCAACCAGCTCGACCCCACCGACCTGATCAACCCGCGGTCCCGGATCAACGGCGAGACGCCGAGGTTCGTGGAGACCGAGCACTACTTCCTCGACCTGCCGGCGCTCGCCGGATCGCTGGGCAAGTGGCTGGCCGCCCGGACCGACTGGCGGCCCAACGTGCTCAAGTTCAGCCAGAACCTGCTGGAGGACCTACGGCCGCGGGCCATCACCCGGGATCTGGACTGGGGCGTCCCGGTGCCGCTCGACGGCTGGCGGAACCAGCCGATGAAGCGCTTGTACGTCTGGTTCGACGCGGTGATCGGCTACCTGTCCGCCTCCGTCGAGTGGGCCCGGCGTACCGGTGACCCGGACGCCTGGCAGCGCTGGTGGCTGGACCCGGACGCGCTCGGCTACTACTTCATGGGCAAGGACAACATCGTCTTCCACACCGTGATCTGGCCGGGCATCCTGCTCGGCTATGACGGCCAGGGCGACCACGGCGGCACGGTAGGACCGCTCGGCGAGCTGCGGCTGCCCGACGAGATCGTGTCCAGCGAGTACCTGACCATGAGCGGGTCGAAGTTCTCCACCAGCCGGGGCCGGGTGATCTACGTCGGGGACTTCCTGCGTGAGTTCGGGCCGGACCCGCTGCGGTACTTCATCGCCGTGGCCGGACCGGAGACCACCGACACGGACTTCACCTGGGAGGAGTTCGTTCGGCGGACCAACTTCGAGCTGGCCAACGAGTGGGGCAACCTGGTCAACCGGGCGATCTCCATGGCCCATCGCAACAACGGTGAGATCCCGGCGCCCGGGACGTTGGCGGAGATCGACCATTCCCTGCTGTCGGTCTCGAGGACGGCCTTCGACACGGTCGGCGAGCTGCTTGCCCGCAACCGGTTCAAGCTTGCCGTCACGGAGGCGATGCGGGTGGCGGGCGCGGCCAACAAGTACATCTCCGACACCGAGCCATGGAAGCTCGGCGACGACCCGGCGCGGCGGGACACGGTGCTGCATACCGCGCTCCAGGTGGTGTCGGACGTCAACACCCTGCTGACGCCCTTCCTGCCGCATGCCGCACAGCAGGTGCACGAGGCATTGGGCGGACAGGGAGTCTGGGCAGCCGAGCCGGAGATCCGCGAGGTCGGCGAGGAGGGCGGACCGGACTACCCGGTCATCATGGGCAACTACGCCGCCGCGCAGGCCCGTTGGGCGTCGCACCCGATCACGCCCGGCACCCCGTTGAGCAAGCCGACGCCGCTCTTCCCGAAGCTGGACGAGAAGCTTGGCGAAACGGGACCGGCTTGGGCGCCAATCGAGCGCTAAGCCTGGCCGTAGCCGCATTGGGCTGAGACACTGCTCGGGTGAGTCCTGAGGCGCTGCTGACGGACGGGGCGATCCAGGGGGAGCTGGTCGGGCCCGACCACCCGGACTACGAGCAGGTCCGTCGGATCTGGAACGGCTCCATCGACAGGCACCCGGCACTGATCGCCCGGTGCGCGGACCGATCGGACGTGATCGCGGCAGTGAAGTACGGGCAGGCCGCTGCGCTGCCGGTCGCCGTACGCAGCGGTGGGCATTCGTTCCCGGGCCTTTCGGTTGCCGACGACGCCCTGGTCGTCGATCTCTCCTTGATGAAAGGCGTCCACGTCGACCCGGACACTGGGGTGGCACGGGTCCAGGCCGGCGTGCTGCTCGGCGAGCTGGACCGGGCGACCCAGGCGTACGGGCTCGCGGTGCCGTCGGGCATCGTCACCCATACCGGGGTCGCCGGGCTCACGCTGGGCGGCGGAATCGGCTGGATCATGCGCAAGTACGGGTTGTCGATCGACCAGTTGCTGTCCGTCGAGCTGGTGACGGCCGCCGCTGAGCTGGTCAGGGCGAGCGCCGAGGAGAATGCGGACCTGTTCTGGGGCGTACGCGGCGGTGGGGGCAACTTCGGCATCGTCACCGAGTTCGAGTTTCGCTGCGTGCCGTTGGGAACTGAGGTGCTCGCCGGGCCGATCTTCTGGCCGATGGAGAAGTCCGCCGACGTGCTGCGCTTCTACCGGGACTGGGTCGCCGAGGCGCCGGACGAGCTGATGACGATCGTCATTCATCGCAAGGCGCCGCCCCTGCCGTTCGTGCCCGAGGAGCTGCACGGCAAGCCGGTGATCATGGTGGTCTGCTGCTGGATCGGTGACCTGACCGAAGGCGAGCGATTTCTCCGGCCGCTACGCCAGTTCGGCTCACCGTTGCTGGACATCTGCGTGCCGAAGCCGTTCCTGGCGCACCAGTCGATGTTCGATCCGGCCTTCCCGCCGGGACGCTGGTACTACTTCAAGAGCTGCGACGTCGCCGAGCTGACTGACGAGATCATCGACATCACCGCTGAGCACTCCCTGCGGATGGCCTCGCCACTGACGGCGTACCCGATCTGGCAGATGGGTGGCGCGGTCAGCCGGGTGGGGGAGGACGAGTCGGCGTTCAACGGCCGGAGAGCCGGGTTCACCTACAACATCAACGCCTGCACCGAGACCGGTGAGGGCTTCGAGCAAGAGCGGGACTGGGTGCGCTCCTTCTGGTCGGCGCTCGAGCCGTGGCATCAAGGGGTCTACGTCAACTTCCTCGGCGACGAAGGCGCGGACCGGGTCCGGCAGGCGTACGGGCCGCGGAAGTACCAGCGGCTGCAGGCGCTGAAGCGGGAGTACGACCCCGACAACTTCTTCCGGCTGAACCAGAACATCACGCCGCCACGTCCGGATAACCAGCGGAGCGACGGTGCTTGACGCTGACCCTGGGTTTCGCCCGGTGGGTCGGCGCGATGGCTATCTGGCGCTCGAGGACATGGGTCTGATCGGTGACGGTACGACGTCGGCGCTCGTCGGACGTGACGGCAGCATCCCGTGGCTGTGCCTGCCGCGCTTCGACTCCGAGCCGCTGTTCTGCGGCCTGCTCGATCATGCCAGGGTGGCAGCTTCACCGTCGCACCCGAGGACCTGATCGAGGCGCGTCAGCGGTATGACCCCGATACCGCCCTCCTGGTCACCGAGCTGCGCAGCCCGACCGGCGTGCTGGCGGTCACCGACGCCCTGACGTTGCGTCCGGGCACCGAACTGAGCGACGACGCGCCGGCTGGACGCCGGGAGCTCATCCGCTCGGCGGTCGTGCTCGACGGCTCGGTGCGCGTCCGGGTCGAGATCGAGCCCCGGGGAGGCGCCTCCGCCCGGGCGGCGGCCGGCGGCCTGTCGGTGAATGCATGGCGCCGTCCCGACCTCGACCTGCATGTCCGTTCCAGCCGGCCGCTGGACGGCTTGCGCAGCGTCCACGAGCTTCGCGCCGGCGAACAACTCGACGTCGTGCTGTCCTGGGGAGGCGCTCACCGTCATCATCGGTTCGGCACGAAAGACCTGCTCGCCGCCACCGCCCGATCGTGGCGGCGATGGATGGAGGGCTTCGATTACGATAGCCCGGAGGCGGCGCTCGTGCGCCGGGCAGCACTCACGCTCAAGTTGTGCGATCACTGGAGCAACGGCGCCCTGATCGCCGCGCCGACCTCCTCGCTGCCGGCGCCGATTGGTGGGGTGCGGAACTGGGACTACCGCTACACGTGGATCCGGGATGCCTCCTTCTCGGTGTACGCGTTCCGGCGAATCGGCTTCGGGGCGGAGGCTGGGGCGTTCCTCGGCTGGGTGCTGGACACCTTCGAGCACGGCAGCGCACGGAAGATCATGTACGACCTGGAGGGTGGCGCCGTGCCCGACGAGGTGGTCGATGGCGAGCTGGAGGGCTACCGGCGCTCGCCCCCCGTGCGCTGGGGCAACGGTGCCGCCGACCAGCGCCAGCACGACGTCTACGGCGAGGTCCTCGACTGCGCCTACCAGTGGGTCCGCGGGGGCGGGCCGCTCGACGAGCACATCTGGGGCCGGCTCGCCGCGCTGGCGGACCTCTCAATGGACGCCTGGCGGCTACCCGATCAGGGCATCTGGGAGGTGCGCAGCGAGGGCCGGGTGTTCACCTACTCAGCAGGGCTGTGCCACGTGGCGCTGGACCGCGCAGCCCGCCTCGCCGAGCAGCTGAATCTCCCGGGCCGGTGTCGACGTGGCGGCGCGCAGCCGCTGGTGGAGAGCGCGTACGGGATGGGTCACCCTGGCACGTTTCACTTCCGCGGCCTCAGCTCAGGCAGACTCGTCCCGAGTGCGACCACAGTGAGGCCGATCACGATGGGTCTGACCCCAAGGTGCGAGGCGAGCGCGGCGCCGCCGCGAACGAGGAGGTCCGCCCGACGAGCAGCCCTGCAAGCCCGGCCACGATCAGCAGGGCGCTCGACATGGCCTGATGCTACGGGCGGTTGTTGCTGACGGCGCCAGTCGCTGAGTCACAAACCGCAGGAACGCCTCTTGTGAGTACCGGTGTCAGTGCCCTGGCTTAGGGTGAATGTGTGTTCGATTCGGGGGCGGGATCTGGGTGCGGTGAGCACTTCGGCTCTGGCTGGGTTGATCGAGCAGAACCACACCGAGCTGGTGGCGCGGGAGTGCGGGACGCTGGTGTTGGCCGCCGCCTGGGCGGATCGGCACTACCTGGATCCGACCGGTCAGGATTATCACCCGTTGGTGGAGCGGGCCTGCGCCTTCGGCGGGGAGGGCACTCCGGAGGTGTCGGAGTACTGCGCCGCCGAGCTGGGTGCGTTGCAGGGCATCGGGATGTGGGCGGCCCGGTCGTTGATCGCCGATGCTCTTGATCTGCGGTATCGGCTGCCCCGGTTGTGGGATCGGGTGCGGACCGGCGGAGTCCGGGCCTGGCAGGCCCGCAAGATCGCCGAAGCCACCCGACCGCTGCCCTGGGAGGCTGCCTCAGACCTGGATCATGCGCTGGCCGACTTCGTGGGGATGATGCCGTGGCCCCGGTTCCGCAGAATCCTCGACGCCGCCATCTTGGACGCCGACCCGGACCTGGCCGCGCAGCGGGCGGAGCGGGCCCGCACGGCACAAGACGTGTGGAGCTTCGATTCCGAGGACGGCCTGAAAACCATCGTCGCCAAGGCCGCCGCCGGAGACGCCATCTGGTTCGTCGCCACCATCAACCGGATCGCCGACATTCTGGCCGCCCGAGGCGACAGCGACCCCGTCGGAGCCCGCCGCGCCCGCGCCATCGGCATCCTCGCCCGGCCAGCCGAGGCCCTGCAGATGTTGATCGAGCACCAACACGACGACGAGCAGCCCGCTACCCAGCAGCCCGCCGACGTGGGCCGCGGGAGTGTCGATGAGCCGGATGAGCCGGTCGAGACTGATAACCACGATTCGTTGTCGCTGCGGCCGCCGGCGGGTTTCAATGCCTCTGCGGCGCGGCCGCGTGTGGTGCTGCACTTTCACCTCAGCGAGCGGGCGGTTAAGCATGGTCACGGCATCGTCCGGCCCGAACATGGGGAGCCGGTGACGCTCACCCAGCTGGTCGAGTTCCTAGCCTCAACCGGCTGCTCGGTCAAGGTGCAGCCGGTGCTCGATCCCGCCGGCACTGCCCCGATCGATGCCTATGAGATTTCACCTCGGCTGCGAGCGGCGGTGCGATACCGTCAAGTCGCCGACGTCTTCCCCTTCGGCACCTGTATCAGCCCAAACATGGACCTCGACCACACCGAGCCC
>JBKPNA010000165.1:0-14074 GCA_046765695.1 Actinomycetota bacterium
GCTCATCCCGAAGGCAAGCGCCAGATCGGCCAGTTGTTCGCTCCAGTCCGCGGGACTCCCGGAGAGCAGGTCGGCGCTATGTCCGAAGCTGCCGGAAATGTTGACCAGACGCCGGACCGCCGTCGGATCACGCCCGGCAGCGCTCGCAGCGTCGTCGATCTGGACATTCAGCGCTCCGAGCTCGGCAGCACCCATCTGGCCAAGGCTGGGCAGCCAACCATCGGCAAGCTGCCCGGTTACGCGCAGCATCCGCGGCTTATAGGCGCCCAACCAGATTCCGATGGGATGGGCGGGCACCGGACCCGCCTTCGTCCCGGGAACTCGATAGTGGTCGCCGGTGAATGAGAACGGTCCGCCCGCCCACATCCCTCGCAGGATCTCGATCGCTTCCACCAAGGCGTCGACGGCGTCCCGCGGCGAACGCCGGGGCCCACCGGCGCCGGCAATCGCGTCCCAGAAAGCCCCCGCCCCCAAACCAAGCTCCACCCGGCCCTCGGTGATCACGTCCAGGCTTGCCGCGGCCTTGGCGAGCATGACCGGCGGCCGCAGCGGAAGGCAAGCCACATCTGGGGCTACCCGAAGCGAACGAGTGCGCGCCCCGATGGCCGACAGCAGGGTCCAGGTATCGAGGAAGCGCCGTTGATAGGGATGGTCCTGGATCGCTACCAGGTCAAGACCGAGAGCCTCGGCCAGCTCGGCGAGCCCGAGCACCTGGGCCGCCCGCTCGGCCGTCGGGGTGATGAACAGGCCGAACTCGACCCGGTGGCCGTAGTCCACCCGACCGACGTTAGCCCACCAGCACCATGCGAAGCTGGACGGGCTCGGCCTTGGCCAGCTGTGCGGTGGCCCAATAGGTGCCGGGTCGCGGGATATGGGAACTGGACTTGCAGCCGTCCTTCGATCGGCGGCCGTTCCAGCGCAGTGACCATTCCAGGGCCTGTTCGGGAGCCAGCTTCTTGGTGACCGGTTTGACCGCGGTTGCGCAGTCCCTGGTGCTCCAGATCCGGTCAGTACCGGAGTAGATCTTGAGCTCGAAGTTGTCCCGGGTCAGGGTGACAACGCAGGTCTGACCCGACCCATTGATCAGCGACAGGCTGAACTTGTTGTCCTCCCTTGGCCGAAGCTGCTGCTTGCCGGTCAGCGTCGGGCGAAGGCGGCGCGGGGGGCAGGCTGCTGGTGCCGGTGGGGATGCGGTCGGGGTCGGCGTCGCGCTGCTGGGTGAGGCTGTCGCGCTCGGCGAGGCCGTGGCCGTAGCCGCGCTGGCTCCGGCGACACTCGGGCTGGCCGAAGCCACGGGAGTTGGGGTCGGTGTCGGTGTCGGGGTTGGGGAGGGTGTCTCGGCCGGGAACTGCGTCGGTGCTGGAGGTAGGGTCTGGACCGCGGAACCACTACTCGTTCCGTTCACGATCAGCGCGACGATGACGGCCAGCATCCCCACGGCCACGGCGATGATGGCCAGCCGGCGAACCCAGTACGTCTGAGCGGGCTCCGGGCCCACCGGACGAAGCACCGAGCTCATGGAGCGGAGCATAGGCAGCGACGATCTCGAAGTCGGGGTGCCACGCCGCGCCGTCCTGGGTACGGTGGCCGGCGTGACGGGACCGCGCCAGGAACTGCCGACGTTCCGGCCGGAGGCGATCGTCGACCGCACGCTGGACTGGTACGCCGCACACGCGCGGGACCTGCCCTGGCGTCGAGCCGACGTTACCCCGTGGGCCGTGCTGGTCAGCGAGTTCATGTTGCAGCAGACCCCGGTGGAACGGGTCCGCGACCCCTGGGCCGCGTGGCTGGATCGCTGGCCGACTCCGACCGCGCTGGCGGAGGCCCCGGCCGGCGACGCGGTGCGGGCCTGGGGCCGGCTCGGCTATCCCCGTCGGGCACTGCGGCTGCACGCCGCAGCCGTCGTGATCCGTGACCGGTTCGGCGGCACAGTGCCGGCTGAGCGGGAGTCGCTGCTCAGCCTCCCCGGCGTCGGCCGCTACACCGCGGCGGCTGTGGCGAGTTTTGCGTACGGGCGCCGGGAGCTGGTGCTGGACACCAACGTGCGCCGGGTGATCAGCAGGGTGGTGTTCGGAGCGGCCCACGCCGCCGCAGCATCCACCCGTCTCGAAGTTGCAGTGGCGGACCGGCTGGCCCCGCCGGAACCCTCGCGCGCGGTGCGCTGGGCTGTTGCCTCGATGGAGCTCGGCGCGCTGATCTGCCGGGCGCGCGCCCCCCGCTGCGCCGACTGCCCGCTGCGGCAGCTGTGCGCCTGGCGGCTGACCGGATGTCCGCAATGGTCCGGGCCGCCACGCCGCGGGCAGGCGTACGCGGGCACCGATCGGCAGTGCCGTGGAGCCTTGCTGGCGGTACTCCGCTCGGCTCCTGGACCCGTGCCTGGAAAGGAGCTGGCGCTGGCCTGGCCCGACCCAGTACAGCGGGACCGGGCCCTGGCCTCCTTGGTGTCCGACGGACTGGCTACGGCTGTCGGGGACTGCTGGGCCTTGCCCGGTTGAGCTTTCGTATCGTTGGCATCCGTGACCACTACTTCGCAGAACACGGGGGCCGTCGCTCCGACCATCGGACTACGGAACGGAGCGGAGATTCCGGTGCTGGGGATCGGCACCTCGCCGCTCCGTGGCGCCGAATCCACCGCGCAGATCCGCTCAGCGATCGAGGCCGGCTACCGGCTGATCGATACCGCAGAGAACTACGGCAACGAGGACGCCGTCGGCCAAGGTATCCGAGATTCTGGTATCGACCGCTCCGAGATCTTCCTCACCACCAAGTTCAACCGGAAGTGGCACAGCGTCGACGGGGTACGCCAGGCGTACCAGGCCAGCCGGGAACGGCTCGGCGTCGACTACATCGACCTGCTTCTGGTGCACTGGCCCAATCCGGACCAAGATCGCTATGTCGAGGCGGTGCAGGGGCTGCAGGCGTTACTGGAAGCGGGTGAGCTGCGGGCCATCGGGGTCTCGAACTACAAGCCCGCCCACCTGCAACGGGTGCTGGAGGAGACCGGGATCGTGCCCGACGTGAATCAGATCCAGCTCAGCCCTTACACGCCACGGGCCGAGAGTCGGTCCTATCACGCCGAGCACGGCATCGTCACCGAGTCGTACAGCCCACTTGGCGCCTCGGGCGGGGAACTCCGCAACGACCCGCCGATCACCGAGATCGCGAAGGGCCACGGCAAGTCGCCCACCCAGGTGGTGCTGCGCTGGCACATCCAGCTCGGCCTGGTGGCCATACCCAGATCGGGCAACCCCGGCCGGATCGCCGAGAACATCGACCTCTTCGACTTCGAGCTGACCGCTGAGGAGATGGACCGGATCAGCGCCCTTGACCGAGGCGAGTCCGAAGTCACCGACTCAGACCAGTTCGGACACTGAACGCAGCCCTTCCTTGGCCCGGAGTTGTCAGAACCACAGCGCGCTATAGCACGCTGAGGTTCTGACAAGTCGGGAAGGCGAGTCAGCGGAGCTCGCCGGCCGGCGGCTCGGCGGAACCCTCGGTGAAGCCCTCCACGATGCCGCCGAACTCCACCGGCGGGGTGTCCGGGGCGGCCGAGCGCGGCGTGCCGGTGAACGTGAACGGATGTTCCGAGCCCGGATCAGCCACGTCCACCACCACGATCTCGCCCGGCTTCAGCTCCGAGAAGAGGATCTTCTCGGCGAGCAGGTCCTCGATGTCGCGCTGGATCGCCCGGCGCAGCGGCCGCGCGCCCAGCACCGGGTCGTAACCGCGGTTCGCGATCAAGGTCTTGGCGGCGGGCGTGAGCTCGATGCCCATGTCCTTGTCCTTGAGCCGGACCTCGATCTGGGCCACCA
The DNA here is from genome assembly GCA_046765695.1 of Actinomycetota bacterium. Taxonomy (GTDB): domain Bacteria; phylum Actinomycetota; class Actinomycetes; order Propionibacteriales; family Propionibacteriaceae; genus Microlunatus. The sequence goes on from JBKPNA010000165.1 coordinate 3,813, forward strand.
TCAGGTCCACGATGCGCTCGATGTCTTCCTGGGTGAGCTGCCGGAAGACCACGATCTCATCCACCCGGTTCAAGAACTCCGGCCGGAAGTGCTGCTTGAGCTCGTCGGTGACCTTGGCCTTCATCTTGTCGTAGCCGCCCTCGGTGCCACTGGAACCGCTGAACCCCAGAGAGACGCTCTTGGCGATGTCCCGGGTGCCCAGGTTGGTGGTCATCACGATCACGGTGTTCTTGAAGTCCACCACCCGGCCCTGCGCGTCCGTCAGCCGACCCTCGTCCAGGATCTGCAGCAACGAGTTGAAGATGTCCGGATGGGCCTTCTCGACCTCGTCGAACAGCACCACGCTGAACGGCTTGCGCCGCACCTTCTCGGTGAGCTGGCCGCCCTCCTCGTACCCGACGTAGCCCGGAGGTGAGCCGAAGAGCCGAGATGCGGTGTGCTTCTCGGAGTACTCGCTCATGTCCAGCTGGATCAACGCGTCCTCGTCCCCGAACAGGAACTCGGTCAACGCCTTGGTCAGCTCGGTCTTACCGACGCCGGACGGGCCGGCGAAGATGAACGACCCGCTGGGCCGCTTCGGGTCCTTCAGCCCGGCCCGGGTCCGCCGGATCGACCGGGACAGGGCCTTGACCGCGTCGTGCTGGCCGATGTAGCGCTTGCCGATCTCCTCCTCCATCCGGAGCAGACGGGCAGATTCCTCCTCGGTCAGCTTGAACACCGGAATGCCGGTGGCGGTGGAGAGCACCTCGGCGATGATCTCCTCGTCGACCTCGGCCACCACGTCGAGATCGCCCGACTTCCACTGCGCTTCACGCTCGGCGCGCGCGGTGAGCAGCTTCTTCTCGTCGTCCCGGAGTCCGGCCGCGCGCTCGAAGTCCTGCGCGTCGATCGCCGCCTCCTTCTCCAGCCGGACCGCGGCGACCTTTTCGTCGAACTCGCGGAGGTCCGGCGGCGCGGTCATCCGGCGAATCCGCAGCCGCGCCCCGGCCTCGTCGATCAGGTCGATCGCCTTGTCGGGCAGGAAGCGGTCGGAGATGTACCGGTCAGCCATCTGGGCCGCGGCGACCAACGCCTCGTCAGTGATCGTGATGCGGTGGTGCGCCTCGTACCGATCGCGCAGCCCGCGCAGGATGTCGATGGTGTGAGCGATCGACGGCTCGGCAACCTGGATGGGCTGGAAGCGCCGTTCCAGAGCGGCGTCCTTCTCCACGTACTTGCGGTACTCGTCGAGCGTGGTCGCCCCGATGGTCTGCAGCTCACCGCGAGCCAGCATCGGCTTCAGGATGCTTGCGGCGTCGATCGCGCCCTCTGCGGCGCCGGCGCCGACGAGAGTGTGGATCTCGTCGATGAACAGCACGACGTCGCCCCGCGTCTTGATCTCCTTGAGCACCTTCTTCAGCCGCTCCTCGAAGTCGCCGCGGTAGCGGGAGCCGGCAACCAGCGCGCCCAGATCGAGGGTGTAGATCTGCTTGTCCCGCAGCGTCTCCGGCACGTCGCCACGCACGATCGCCTGGGACAGCCCTTCGACGACTGCGGTCTTGCCGACCCCCGGCTCACCGATCAGCACCGGATTGTTCTTGGTCCGGCGACTGAGCACGGTCATCACGCGTTCGATCTCGGTCTCCCGGCCGATCACCGGGTCGAGCTTGTTCTCCCGCGCTGCCTGGGTCAGATTGCGGCCGAACTGGTCCAGCACCATTGACGACGACGGAGTGCTGCCTTGTTCTGGAGCACCGGAAGTTGCGGCCTCCTTGCCCTGAAATCCGCTAAGCAGCTGCAAAACCTGGTTACGCACTCGGTTCAGGTCGGCGCCGAGCTTCACCAGCACCTGCGCGGCAACGCCTTCACCCTCCCGAATGAGGCCCAAGAGGATGTGCTCAGTGCCGATGTAGGAATGGTTGATCTGTAAAGCCTCACGAAGGCTTAGTTCCAAGACTTTTTTCGCTCTGGGTGTAAATGGGATATGGCCGCTTGGGGACTGCTGGCCGTGCCCAATGATCTCCTCGACCTTCTGCCGAACGGCCTCCAACGAAATGCCGAGCGACTCCAGTGCTTTCGCCGCTACCCCTTCACCCTCATGGATGAGGCCGAGCAGGATGTGCTCGGTGCCGATGTAGTTATGGTTCAGCATCCGCGCTTCTTCTTGAGCCAAGACGACGACGCGGCGCGCCCGGTCGGTGAACCGTTCAAACATTGTGTTGTGCTCCTCGCTCACGTGCGGCCCGTTGCCTCAGCTGGTGGCCCAAGGCGGCGCCGCGCTTCTCACTGTAGTCGCCCCGACTCGACTCGATCCGGGGTCGCCGCCGGCGCTGAACCCTCCGGCGTCGAGCACCCGCCACTACCCCACCCCTAGGGCGCTGCGCTACGGCAACGACGGCGGGTACCGGTGGTGACAACCGCGGAGGCCGGCTGGATGTTCCGCGGCCGACAAAACTACGGATTGCCCGGGCATGAACAGCGCCCTGGGCGAACCTTCCCGTTCGCCCAGGGCGCAATCGATGGGGTAGAAAACGGCTAGGCGTGAGCCTTCTCGTACGCCTCCCGCACGTCGGCCGAAACCCGGCCCCGGCTGCTGACCTCGTGGCCGTGGGCCTGGGCCCACGCGCGGATGTCACTGGTGCTGGACGTGGGCGCGGACTTCCCAGTGCCACGCCTGCGCCGGCCACCGACCTTGCGGGCGTGCCCGAGCCACGGTGAGATCGCATCGCGGAGACCAGCCGCATTCTTCGCCGAAAGGTCGATCTCGTACTCGGTTCCATCGAGCGCGAAGCTGACCGTCTCGTCTGCGGTGCCCCCGTCGTAATCGTCCTCGAGAATGATCTGCACTCGCTGAGCCATCCGTTGCCTCCATGTCTTGGGTGTGAATTGGACTACCTGACACCCCAGACATTACACGGTAACGTCAAATTACGTCGTCAAGTCGAGCGCGATATCGAGGTTTTTCGCCGAATGAGTGATGGCGCCGATCGAGACGTAATCAACCCCAGTGCGCGCAACCAATGTTGCGTCAGTCAAACGAAGTCCGCCGCTCGCTTCAAAGGCGACCGTTGAGCCGCCCAACTCGACCACGACCGCCCGCATCTGTTCGACTTCCATATTGTCCAGAAGAATCTCGGTTGCACCGGCCGCGACGACGTCGCGCGCTTGCTCGCGAGACGTTACCTCAACCTGCACTGGTATTTCCGGAAAGGCCGCCCGCACCGCCTGATAGGCGGGTACTACGCCACCGGCGGCAATCACATGGTTGTCCTTGATCAAAGCCGCGTCCGCCAGACACATCCGGTGGTTCACTCCGCCGGCCACCCGCACGGCGTACTTCTGCAGCATCCGTAAGCCGGGCACCGTCTTCCGGGTGTCCCGGACCCGGGCCCGAGTGCCTGCGAGTGCCGCCACCCAGGCCGCGGTGGCGGTGGCCACACCGGACATCAGGGTCAGCAGGTTGAGGGCAACCCGCTCCGCGGTCAGCAGTGCGCGCGCATTGCCGGTTACGGTGGCCAGCACCTCGTCTTGCTGCACCGCCACCCCGTCGGTCGTCTGCAGGGTGATCTCGAAGTCGCCAGCCGGTTCACAGACCACCGCCACCACGTACGCAGCAACCGACAACCCGGCGATGGTGCCGGCCTGCCGAGCCACGAACTCACCGCGGGCCACCTGTTCCGCAGGGATCGTGGCAAAAGACGTGATGTCGAAGCCCGCCCCGGCGCCGGGCGGCAGCACTCCGCGTCCTCCGAGGTCCTCGCCGAGCGCCTCCGAGACGATCAGGGCCACGGCGTCCGGATCAAGACCGTCGGCGGCCACCAGCTCGACCACGTCGGCCAGCCGGGTCAGAGTCTTCACCGGTGAGCGCCCGCAGGCACGAAGTGGTGCCGCAGACTCCCGTCCGGATCCCGTTCGGCGAGCAGGTGACCGAGCCAGGCGTCCCGGCGTTCGGCGAAGTCGTCGCGCCAGTGCGCGCCACGGGACTCCTCGCGCAGCCGGGCCGATGCGGCCACCGCCGTAGCAACGGTCATCAGGTTGGTCGCCTCCCAGGTCTCCAACCCAGGATCGGCACCATGCCGGCCGGCCAGTGCCGACAGCGTTCCCAGCCCATGATCGAGTCCGGCAGCATCGCGCAGACCGCCGACATATCGGCTCATCACGTGCTGCATCCTAGGGACCACGGCACTGTCAATGACGCCCGGCGCGCGGTCGTCGGTGGCAGGTGATCGTCGGGGCGGCAGCTCCTCGGCGAGCCGGGCCGCGATCCGCCGCGCGAAGACCAGACCCTCCAGCAGTGAGTTCGAGGCCAGCCGGTTGGCGCCGTGCACGCCGGAGGACGCAACCTCGCCGCACGCGTACAGGCCGACGAGGTTCGTTGCACCGTCGATGTCGGTCTGCACTCCGCCACAGAAGTAATGACAGGCCGGGGCCACCGGGATCAAGTCGGTGACCGGATTGATGCCGGCTTTTCGACAGCTGTCCAAGATGGTGGGAAATCGGACCCGCCATGTCTCGGCGCCCAACGATCGGCCGTCCACCCAGACGTTCTCGGTGCCTTCCCGGGCCATCTCCTTCATGATCGCCTTCGCGACCACGTCCCGCGGTGCCAACTCGGCCAGCTCGTGCTGACCCAGCATGAACCGCTGGCCGCTGGAGTTGACCAGCAGGCCACCCTCGCCGCGTACGGCCTCGCTGACCAGCGGCAACTGGCCCCGCGCCCCCGGGCCCAGATAGAGCACGGTCGGGTGGAACTGGATGAACTCGATGTCGCGGAGTCTCGCCCCGGCCCGCAGCGCAGCCGCAACGCCGTCACCGGTGGAGACCGGTGGGTTGGTGGTCACCGCGTAGATCTGGCCGATGCCCCCGGTGGCCAGTACGACGGCTCGGGCATGGATGGCGCCCACGCCGCCTCGCGTGCCCTCACCCAGCACGTGCAGGGTGACCCCGGCGACGGCTGGCCGCTCACCGTGGGCGACAGTCGCGGGGATCAGATCCAGCACCAGAGCGTGCTGCACGATCTCGATGTCCGGGTCGGCGGTCACCGCGGCGATCAAGGCGCGTTCGATCTCGGCGCCTGTCGCGTCGCCGCCGGCATGGGCGATCCGGCTGCGGTGGTGCCCGCCCTCTCTGGTCAGCGCCAGATCCCCAGCGGAGTCGCGATCGAATTCGGCTCCCCGGGCAATCAGCTTGGCGACCTCGTCGGGGCCCTCGGTGACCAGCACGCGGACCGCCTCCTCGTCGCACAGGCCGGCTCCGGCTACCAGCGTGTCGTCGATGTGCTGCTGGATCGTGTCCCCCTTGGCCTGAACCGAGGCGATCCCGCCCTGCGCCCAGTTGGTCGACCCGGCCGCCACCACGTGCTTGGTGACCACGATGATCTTGCCCAGGTCGCGACACTCCAGGGCGGCGGTCAGCCCGGCAATGCCGGAGCCGATCACCACCACGTCGGCGTCGCTGACCCAGCCGGCCGGCTCAGCCGCCAGCCGCTGGGGCAGCGGGGTGAGTGCGGGCAGGATCGGCAACTCCGGTGCACCGAGGGGTGGGTCGCTCGACGATGGCTGAGTGGGCAGGAACGCGACATCGGGCACCATGGGCATATGCTCCCGCATGATCGGCCAGGTGGGGCGCGCGTCCGCACCTGGTTCGACGCCTGGATCGAATCGGCGTATGGCGCTGACGGATTCTGGCGGCGCAGCTGGCCCGGCGAGCACTTCCGAACGGCAGCAACCAGTGGTTCGGGGATGGCCGAACCGCTCTGCGCGGTGCTCGACCGCTATGGCGCGGGGGACGCGGTCGTCGACGTCGGCGCGGGCCGGGGTGAGCTGCTGAGGGCGCTCGCCGGACTGCGGCCCGAGCTGCGACTGGGCGGCATCGATGTGCGACCGCGGCCCGAGGGGCTGCCTGAAGACATCCAGTGGGCCTCGGACCTGTGGGACGTGCGATACAGCGGCTGGACCACCGGCCAGGCGGAGGCACTGCTGCACCAGTCCGGTCCTGTCATGATCGTGTGCTGCGAGTGGCTGGACGACCTGCCGTGCCGGGTCGTGCACCGCGAGGCCGACGGTTGGCGGGAGATCGTGGTCGACGACAGCGGAGAGCAGCGGGCCGGGCCGCGGCTGGTCGAGGCGGATCTTGACTGGGCCGACCGCTGGTGGCCGGCCGGGCAGCGGGCCGAGATCGGACTGACCCGTGACCGCGCCTGGTCGGCGCTGGCCGCCGTCGTCCGCCTGCGGCAGGGCTGCGCAGTCATGATCGACTACGGGCATCGCCGAGCCGAGCGTCCGACGGATGGTTCGTTCGCGGCGTACCGCAACGGCCGGCCGGTCGACCCGATGCCGTCGGCGGAGATGAACCTCACCGCCCATGTCAGCGTCGACACCCTGCGCATGGCCGGAGAGGCGGCAGGGCTGACGACCGAGCTGTGCTGCCAGCAGGCTGAGGCCATCGCCCTGCTCGGGCCGTCACCCCCGGCCGATCTCGATCCACTGGCCGACCTGGCGCGGCGGAGCGAACGGGCCGTCCTCACCTCGGCGTACGGGTGGGGTTCGCACTGGTGGCTGGTGCAGCGCGCGGGCTGATTAGCAAAGGGGGACGCCCCCCCGTAGCGGCACGCTGCACCCATTAACTCGACGCTGCACCTTCTGCAGACGGTGCAGCGTCGAGTTAAAGGGTGCAAGGTGCGGGCCGGCGGAGTGCCACGGTGGCGCCGACGCATGGCAGCCTGGCTGGGTGCATGAGCGGCTTCGGGTGCTGGTCGGCTCGCTGTCGCCGGGAGCCTTGCCCGTGGTCGGCGACGAGCCGCCGGCCGGCACGGTGCTGATCGACCTGGGCGCGGACCACCCCAGCCACACGGGGCTGATCGAGTTGCGGCTGTGGACCCTCGACGGCGTGATCACCTCCGCGCGGGTCGTCGTCGGCGCGATGCACCGAGGAGTGGAAAAGCTCTTCGAGGTCCGCGACTACACCCAGATCCTCATGCTGGCCGACCGCCACGACTGGCACGCTCCCTTCTTCGGTGAACTGGCGGTGGCCCTGACCGCGGAGCAGCTGATGGGTCTGACAGTGCCCGACCGGGCGATGTGGCTGCGGACGCTGTTGGCAGAACACACCCGAATCCTCAGCCACAGCGCCTTCCTGGCCTGGGTCGCCAGGCGCAGCTCGACCGACCCGGGGCTGGCAGCCCTACGGGAGGCGTTGCGGCGGCAGACCGCGGTATTGACCGGAAACCGGATCCATCCGATGGTGAACCGCATCGGGGGGCTGGCCGCCGACGCCGACGCCGACTGGCTGCGCAACGAGGCCCGGGTGATGGCCGAGGTGCGTACGGTCGGCCAGGCGCTGCATGACCTGACTCGCTCGAACCCGGTCGATGGGATGACCGAAGGAGTGGCAAAGCTGGAACCGGAAGTTGTCGCGCAGTACGGGATCAGCGGACCGGCGGCGCGCGCCAGCGGCGTGCAGCTCGATCTCCGGCGGCAGCAGCCCTACCTGGCGTACCGCGAACTCGCGGACCTGATCGACCCGCCCCGGCTGATCGTTGGTGACGCCCAGGCCCGGCTCAGCCTGTTGGCCGAGGAGATGATCACCAGCAGCCGGCTGGTGGACGCCTGCCTGGCACGGCTGCCGGAGATCAGCGGGCCGGTCGCGGCAACACTTGGCAAGATCGTTCGGCTGCCGGAGGGCGAGGTATACCAAGCCATCGAGGCGCCACTTGGGATCGCCGGTGTTTACCTCAGTTCCCGTGGCGAGAAAACACCATGGCGGCTCAAACTACGCACTCCCTCATTTTCCAACATTGCCAGCCTGGAGTCGGTACTCGTCGGGGTCGCGGTCGACTCCCTGGAGGCCACCTTGGCTTCCATCGGTTATGTCGTCGGTGACATCGACAAGTAAGCGGCCGATCACCGACTTTCCCGGTTGTGCGCCGCTGCTGGAGACCATGCAGCGAACAAGTCCAGGCCTTCGGTCTTGACCAGTTCGTCCACTTGAGCGATGCTGGTGATGGTCGCCTTTTGCGGAAAATGCCGCGAAATGTTATCGATCCGCAATCATAGATCGGTCCGAGCCATCAATATGACACCCGGCATACGCGGATTTCTTGAGCGAATATTTGGCCGATCGTAAGATAAATCTGTTCCTTGTCGTTTAAGACTGATGCTTCGTCATTGCGATCCCGCGGGGGAGGGACTGCCCAACCCGAAGGAGATCAAATGGCTCGTGCAGTCGTTTACCTCTACACCTTCCTTGGCCTGATGCAGCATCGGCTCGAGGCACGTAAGGAGCGGGGCGCCACCGCAGTGGAATACGGCCTGCTCGTCGGACTCATCGCTGTTGTCATCATCGTCGCAGTCACCGCGCTCGGTGGAAAGCTGAACGGCCTGTTCCAGGCTATCGTCGCTGCGCTTTGATCACAGGTGAGGATGTCGCTTCCCGGCGCGGCGTTCAGCGGCGAGCGTCGCGCCGGGTAGGCATGCACGGAGGTTTAGCAAGTGAAAAGACGGCACGATGAACGTGGTGCCGCCGTAGTCGAATTCGCCTTGGTGGCACCCCTATTGCTGACCATGGTGTTGGGAATCGCCGAATTCGGACGGGCCTACCACGTTCAGGGAGATCTGTCCCAGGCGGCCCGCGAAGGGGTCCGGATCATGGCCCTCCAGAACAACCAGGCCGCCGCCATAGCGGCGACCAAGGCCGCCGCTCCGACGCTCAACCTGACGAACATCAGCGTAAGCCCGGCAAGCTGTATCGCCAGCGGCACGACGCCTGCGGCGACGGCAACAGTGACCGTCACCTACTCATTGTCCTTTATCACCAAGCTGTTCGGCTCGGGTGTGACCCTCACCGGCAAGGGGGTCATGCGATGCAACGGCTGAGTGATGAGCGCGGTGCGGTGGGGGTCGTCGTGGCAATGCTCATGGTTCCGGTGATGGGCTTCGCCGCCATCTCCATCGACGCAGCGGCGCTCTGGACGCAGAAACTGCAATTGCAGACCGGTGCCGATGCCGGCGCCCTGGCGATCGCCCACGACTGCGCCATCGGCGCCTGCGGAACTCCGTCGCAAACGGCACAAAGTCTGGCCACGTCGAACATGAATTTCGACGCGGCAACGGCAACAGTGCTTGCGCTGACCTCTTCTTCGGTGACGGTACGCAACAGCGGCGTACGCAACTACTGGTTCGCACCCGTCTTAGGCTTCGACTCGACCACCATCACGACTGAAGCAACGGCAACGTGGGGTGCTCCGACCGGTGGCACCGCTGTTTTGCCGCTGACATTTTCCTACTGCGAGTTCCTGGCGCAGACCGGCGGCCTGATGCCATCTGGGACTACCGAACGCACCATTCTTTTCACCAAGAGCTCAGGGGTTGCCGGCTGCACCGGTCCTTCGAACAACGCAGTTCCCGGTGGCTTCGGCTGGCTTACGGTGAACTCCGGCAGCTGCCACACGACCAGCGCCATCTCCGGGATACTTCCGTCCGATCCAGGCAATTCGGTGCCCAGTTCATGCTCGACCGGCGACCTGACCGCGGTGCAGGGGACCACGGTACTGCTGCCGATCTTCGACCAGGCCTTGGACTCCGGCAGCAACTCAAACTATCGGGTGTACGGGTATGCGGCGTTCAAGATCACCGGCTACTTCTTCGGTGGACAGTACGCCTGGAACAAGCCGTGCAATGGGAATGCGCGCTGCATCAAGGGATACTTCACCAGGTTCGCGGGGACACTCGACGCCTTCGACTACGGCCCGAGCGCACCGAATTTCGGGACCTCCGTCATCAACCTCACGAATTAGGACCGCTATCGTGATTCGCCGTCTTATCGCCGCGATTGCGGCCATGCTGCTCGCCGCCGTCGGCGCGGTGCTGTTGCTGGTCTATATCGGAAAAGCTGACCAACGAGCCATGGCCGGCATGGAGACCGTACGGGTGCTCGTCGTCGCCAAGCCCGTCCCCGAAGGAACACCGGCCGAGAAGCTGGTCGCTTACGTTCGGCCGAAGATCCTGCCCGTCAAGGCGGTGGCTCCCGGGACCCTGTCCAGCTTGCAGCCGATTCGCGGCCGGGTCACCACGACAGAGCTCCAGCCGGGCGAGCAGCTGCTGGCCAGCCGGTTCATCGATCCGGCCCTGCTGGTCGATCCCAACGAGGTCAAGATCCCGAGAGGGATGCAGCAGGTCTCCCTCGCACTGGAGTCGCAGCGCATCCTGGGCGGAGAACTCAGACCGGGTGCCACCGTGGGCGTCTTCATATCCCTGCCCAAAGAGGACGAACGGCCGGCCCAGACC
>JBKPNA010000166.1:0-19243 GCA_046765695.1 Actinomycetota bacterium
CCCGTGAGGCACGCGCAGTCGGCATCCCCTGGGCCTTCGCGCCGATGGTCGATATCGCCCGCGACCCACGCTGGGGCCGCATCGTGGAGGGAGCGGGCGAGGATCCCTACCTCGGTGCCGCGGTTGCCGCGGCCCAGGTCCGCGGTTTCCAGGGCGACGATCTTCGCTCCTCCGAGCACATCATCGCCGGAGTCAAGCACTTCGCCGGGTACGGCGGCGCGCTCGGCGGCCGCGACTACGACGAGGTCAACCTGTCGGACTCCGAGCTGTGGAACGTCTACTTCCCGCCGTTCCGGGCGGCGCTCGAGGCGGGCGCCGGCAATGTGATGTCGGCGTACATGGACCTGAACGGAGTCCCCGCGAGCGGCAACTCCTGGCTGTTCGTCGACGTCCTTCGCGGCACCTTCGGCTTCGACGGCTTCGTGGTCAGCGACGCCAACGCCGTACGCAACCTGCTGACCCACGGGTTCGCCCGCGACCTGACCGACGCCGGGGTCCGCGCGCTCAAGGTCGGCATCGACCTGGAGATGGCGATCCGCGACGCTGCCTATGCGCGTCTCCCGCAGGCGCTGGAGGCGGGAGAGGTGACCGAGGAGGACCTGGACACCTGCGTACGCCGGGTGCTGCAGGCCAAGCTGCGGCTCGGCTTGTTCGAGGAACCGTACGTCGACGAGGATCGCTCGCGCGAGGTGCTCGCCGACCCGAGCCACCGGGAGGTGGCCCGGGTCGCGGCCGAGCGGTGTGCGGTGCTGCTCCGCAACGACGGGAACCTACTGCCGCTGGATCCCGTAACCTTGAGCTCCATCGCGGTGATCGGTCCCCTGGCCGCTTCCAAGCGCGACACGCTCGGACCGTGGGTGTTCGACTTCGATCTTGACGAGACCGTGACCGTGCTGGAGGGCATCCAGGACCGGGTCGGTGACCAGGTGCGGGTCGACTACGCGCCGGGCATCCGGCCCGCCCAACGCGTGTTCGCCTCGATGTTCGACATGTGGGAAGGCAACGCGCCGGAGGACCCAGTCGGCTTCGAGGACGAGGTTGAGCTGCAGAAAGCCGTGGATCTGGCCAGTGGTGCCGATGTCGCCGTACTGGTCCTCGGCGAGTGGCAGCACATGATCGGCGAGGGGGCGTCGCGGTCCTCGCTGGAGCTGCCGGGTCGCCAGCTCGAGCTGCTGCAGGCAGTGGCAGCGACCGGTACGCCGGTGGTGCTGCTGCTGTTCAACGGCCGGCCGTTGGACCTGCGCTGGGCGGTGGAGAACGTCCCCGCGATCATGACGCTCTGGTATCCCGGCACCCGGGGCGGCACCGCGGCGGCCAACCTGCTTTTCGGGGACGTCTCACCGGCCGGCAAGCTGCCCTTCACCTGGCCGCGTACGGTCGCCCAGGTGCCGATGGTCTACTCCCACACGCACTCGCATGATCCGCACAAGCAGCACCAGCGCTACTGGGACGAGGAGAGCACTCCGCTGTTCCGGTTCGGTCACGGCTTGAGCTACTCCAGCTTCTCCTACGCCAACCTCGGTGTCGACCACGACACCGTCGGCACCGAGGACACGGTCACGGTGTCGGTCGAGGTGACCAACACCGGAGACCGGGAGGCGGACGAAGTCGTGCAGGTCTATCTCCACCAGCGCTATGGGACGGCGTCGCGCCCGGTTCGGGAGCTCAAGGGATTCCGCCGGATCAGCCTCGCCGCCGGCGAGTCTCAGGTCTGCGAGTTCGCCCTTGGCCCGGCCGAGCGACGCTACTGGAATGCCGTGGCGCGGGACTGGGTGCTCGACCCGTCGATCTTCGACGTCTGGGTCGGTGGCGACTCGACCGCAGAGCTGAACACCACGTTCGAAGTGACCAAGGCCTGAACGTGGCCTTCGACGTCGATCGGCTGATGGACGTGTGGATGCATCCGGCTGCGTCCACGGCCGATGCCGCGCAGGCCTTTCGCGAGCTCTACCACGACCCTGTGGTGGTCAACGGTTCGTCGATCGGCGCCGAGGACCTCGTCGCGCGGGCACGTGCATTGCAGTCGACGTTCGACAACATGCAGCGCGAGATCCTCGACGTCTGCGACACCGGGTCCAAGGTCGCCATCGCGTTCCGTCTGGGCGGGCGGCAGGTCGGTCCGTTTCGCACCTCGATCGGCGTGCTGCAGCCCACCGGTCAGCAGATCTGGCTCCGGGTGATCGACATCCTGACCATCGTCGACGGCCGGATCGCCAGCATCGTCATGGTGGGCGACGAGCTTGCTGTGCTAGCCGCCGTGGGGGCTGTCTCCTTGCCGCAGCGTTAGGGGGTCCGAACACCCCTTTAGCCGCTCGAACACCCTCCACAGGGGGTGTTCGAGCGGATGAAACGGTGTTCGAGCGGAGACGTATCAGTCGCCACGCTCAGTTCTCCTGTCGGTAGCGGATCATCAAACGTGACCTTGAAGTGGATGACGGGACGGCGTGTCGTGCGAGAACATGGTCGTCAGGTTCCTGAAGCCGCGCGGCGAGGAGGACGGACGGCGGTGACGACGTACGTCTGCAGCAACTGCGGTGAACGCAACGCGCCCGGGACCACCTTCTGCACGAACTGCCACGCCTTTTTGGCCTGGGACGAGGTCGAAGGCGAGAACGACAAACCGGCGGGCAACCCCGGAGAGGCCACGGTCATCCCGGCCCATACCGACACGCAACCCCAACAGCAGCAGCGCGAGGCGGACGGCGTCGGCACCACGGTGCGACCCGCCGTGTCCGACACCCCGGAGGGTGAGCCGACGCAGGCCACCGAGGGCGCATTGCAGATCGTCGCCGACCAGAAATCGGCCACGGTGCCGGCGACGGGCGAACTGGCCACGCTCAGCATGCAGGTCATGAATACGTCGGCGATCGTCGACTACTACGGGGTCGAGGCGCCCGGGGCACCGCCATGGCTGATCGTCGAGTCGGACCGGGTCCACCTGTTTCCCAATAGCGAGGGCCCACTGGCGGTGCGGATGCGCATCAAGCGCACGGAATCGGCCAAGCTCGTTCGTGCCCAGAAGATCGACGTGACGCTCCGGGTCCATTCCATGGAGCAGGCCGGTGTGTGGCAGGACGTTCCGATCGAGGTCACCGTGCCGGTCGTCGACAACCCGGTCCAGCTGCGCGCCGAACCGCGGCTGATCCGCATGAAGGACACCGGCTCCGGCCACTGCACTATCGAGGTCCACAACCCCAGCAACGCTCCCAAGCAGATCCGCCTCTCTGGATCCGATGCCGAACAGGCCGTGAAATTCGACTTCAAGCCACCGACCGTCGAAGTCGAGGACAGCGGGCAGGCGTCGGTGGTCCTCGACCTCACCGCGACCCAGCCCGAGCCCGGCAAGGAACTCACCCGGCAACTGACGATCACCGCGAGCGACGGCGAGCGGAGCATCGATGCTGCGGTCACCCTGCAGCAGTCGACCTCAGTCCAGGTCGAGGACCCCCCGGTGAAGCTCGAGGCGAGGCCCAGTCTGGTGCGCGTCCGCGACTCAACGACCGGGTGGGCACGGATCGCCGCCGACAACGGAGGCGGGGCACGCTGGGCCCACCTGCAGTTCAAGGCGAGCGATCCCGAACAAGTGGTAAGCGTCACCTGGTCGGGACCTGAGCTACATGTCCCGCCGGGTCGCACGGGGTACCTCGATGCGCAGTTCGAGGCGCCACTACCGGATGCCGGCACCGAGGCCAATCGGACGATCACCGTAGCCGCCACAGATGGCCGACGCACCTCGACGGCGACCGTGACGTTCGTCCAGGCGGCGAGCGCGTCGCCGATGACCACCCTTGAGTTACGCCTGGAGCCCAGCATCGTACGGGTGCGGGATGCCGACAGCGCCATGCTGCAGGTCCTGATCGACAACCAACGCGGGCATACCGGCGTCCGGGTCTATCTCGACGGCAGCGACCCGGAACGAGCGGTGCGCTTCACCTACTCCCAGCCGGTGGTCGACGTGGCCGCCGGCCAGGTGCAGGCCGTCGGCCTCCGGCTCGACTCCTGGCGTCCGCCCCCCGGTCAGGAGTGGACCCGGCAGTTCACCGTGGTGGCCAGTGATGGCCAGACGACCCAGGAGGGCGCTGGGTCGCTGGTACAGGCGTCGTCTCGTGCGGCGATCGAACTGCTCTCGATCCACCTGGAGCCGAGCGTGCTGCGGCTGACGGATCGCAGCCGGGGCAGGTTCGCCGCGGTGCTCGACAACCGCAACGGCGTACAGCCGGTCCGGATCGCGCTGCGGGGTGACGACCCGGAGAATGTCGTCCGGTTCACCTTCGTCCCAGCCGTACTGGACATCCCACCGGGGCGGGTGGCCACCTCGCTGGTGCGGGTCCGGGCACCGCAACCCCGCGGGGGAACTCAGGCGACCCGGCCGTTGCTCGTCACGGCGACGGACGGCCGATCTGAGATTCAGGCCAACGGCAGCGTGATCCAGTCGACATCGTCGCTGCGTCCGGTCGCCCGTGCGCTGTTCACCCTGTTCGGCGGGTTGGCGATGATCCTCGGGGCGTTCCAGGCGTGGCGGGCGGAGAACCCCGGTGAGCGAGGCATCGACATCGACGCCAACGATCTGGTGGGACTGTTCCCCGCCTTCAAGATCATCAATGGGGTGCCCAATTTGCTGATCTCAGCGGCTTCGCCGGGATGGATAGTGGCAGCACTGGGCGTAGTGGTCATGTTGGGGCTGGCCGGGCGCTCGGGCCGGGTGAGCCGGGCCGCGGCAGTGCTGGGTGCCCTCGTCATTGTCGGGTCGCTGGTCACGTTCGCCGTCGCCGGCGAGAACCCCAGTCCTGGATTCGGGGCACTGTTGGCCCTGGCAGGCTGCATAGCGGGCTTCATCGGCGGGCTGCTGATCAAGCGCTGAGCCTCCCCCTTTTCTCACGAAACCGGTCACAGACGACAGGAATTCGGCCGAAATCCTTGTCGTTGTGACCGGTTTCGTGAGGAAAGGGAGGGGGTTAGGACAAGACGGCGTTCACCGCCTCGCTACCGAAGACGGCATCGGCCACCATCGCGGCCGCGCCCGCGATCCCGGCCCGGTCACCGAGCTGGCTTGCCGCGATCCGCAGATGCGCGGTGGCGAGCGGCTGGCATTGGTTGAGCAGCGTCTGCCGTACGCCGAGCAGGAAGTGCTCGTGCGCGTGCGCAATGTCGCCGCCGATCACGACCAGATCCGGATTGAGCAGGCTGACCGCGGTGGACAAGACGCCTCCCAGTGCCGACCCGGCCGCGCTGACCACGCGTACGGCGTCGGGGTTTCCCATCCGGACCAGGTCGGCGACATCCCGGGTGGTCTCCGGTACTAGACCCAGCCGCCGGAGGTCACGCACCATGGCGCGGCCGCTGGCGGTGGCCGCCAGGCAACCTCGCGCGCCGCAGCTGCTGCAGATCTCGTCGACGTCCGGGATCTTCAGGTGCCCGATGTCGCCCTCGACGGAGTCGGCGCCGCGCAGCACCTCGCCGTCGATGATCACCGACGACCCCACGCCGGTGCCGACCTTGACGAACAGGATCAGGTGAGCAGCGGGGTAGACCAGACGCTGTTCGCCAAGGCCGAGCAGATTGGCATCGTTGTCCACTGCCGCCGGCACGGCGAAGTGATCGACCAGGCGTTCCCGTACCGGGAAGTGGTCCCAGTCCGGCATGCTGAGCGAGCGGGCGACCCGCCCGGTAGGCCAGTCGATGGGACCCGGTACGCCCAGCCCCACCCCACGAAGAGTCGACCTCTCGCGGCCCGTCTGGGCCAGCAGCGCCTCCAGCTCGTTGATCACCGTCGTGAGAACCGCATCGGGCCCCTGGTCGATGGAGCTTTCGATCACCGTCTCGGCCAGCACCTCACCGCCCACGGTGCTCGCAGCCAGCCGACCGTGGGTCATGCCGAGGTCGGCGACCAGCACCGTGGTCGCCTGGTCGTTGACCCGCAGACGAGTCGCCGGCCGGCCGCGGCCGTCCACGATGCTGCCGTCCTCGACCAGATACTGCGCGGCCAGCAGAGCGTCGATCTTGTACGCGACGGTGGAGCGAGCAAGTCCGGTGGCCTGTTGCAGCTCGGAGCGGGTTGCCACGGCACCCCGACGAAACAGCTGGAGCAGGTCGCCCGTGCTGTTCAGCCCGGATGGCACGTGGCCTCCTCGAGGTTCGGCCCCCGGGTCGTCCCGAAAACACTACCCCGCGTTACGGAAATTTGATGAGTGTTCCCCTATTTAAGTCTTGCCGTCATGCATTATCCAGGCTTAGATGAGCCGAAGGTGAGGGTGGACAAAGGAGAAATGGCCGTGCGCAGATTCCGTGTCGTAGCTGGACTGGCGCTTTGCGCCCTGCTCACCGTCGCCGGCTGCTCTGGCGGAGACCAGGGCGGCGGTGGCACATCGGGCGGCGGTGGCGGCAACCAAGAAGACAACAACCTGCTGGTGTGGACCACCGAGGACCAGAAAGACCGGGTCGACGCCCAGAAGAAGATCATGGATGCCTGGGCCAGCAAGAACGGCGCCACGGTCAAGTTGGTGCCCGTCGCCGAGGACCAGCTGACCACGGTGCTCACCTCCGCAGCCGCGGCCAAGCAGCTGCCCGACGTCATCGGGGCACTGTCCCTCAACGGGGTCAACCAGCTAAAGACCGACGACCTAGTGGACTCCGATGCCGCCACCGAGATCGTGAACAGCCTGGGGCCGGACACCTTCGTCAAGCGTTCCCTTGAGCTGACCAGCGCGGACGGCAAGCAGCTCGCCGTGCCGAGCGACAGCTGGGCCCAGATGCTGTTCTACCGAACGGACCTGTTCAAGGCGGCGGGCCTCGCCGAGCCTAAGACGTACGACGACATCAAGAAGGCCGCCGAGACGTTGAACAAGGACAAGACAGCCGGCATCGTCGCCGCCACTGCGCCTGCCGACTCATTCACCCAGCAGACCTTCGAATGGGTCGCGCTCGCCAACCAGTGCCAACTGGTGGACAACTCGGGCAACGTCACGCTGAACAGCCAGCAGTGCCAGCAGTCGTTCGACTTCTACGGCAACCTGATGAAGAACGACTCGGTGAAAGGCAATCAGGACGCCGACACCACCCGAGCGACGTACTTCGCCGGTAACGCCGCCATGGTGATCTGGTCCTCCTTCCTGCTGGACGAGCTCGCCGGGTTGCGCAAGGACGCCTTGCCCACCTGCCCGAAGTGCAAGGACGATCCCAAGTGGCTGGCCAAGAACAGCGGTGTCGTCACCTCGCTGCAGGGCCCAAGCGGCTCCGCACCGGCAGCATTCGGGGAGATCGTGTCCTGGAACGTACTGCAGGACGCCTCGCCGAAGGCGAAGGACCTGGTGAAGTACATGATGAGCGACGGATACCTCGACTGGCTGAAGATCGCGCCGGAGGGAAAGGTGCCGACCCGGAGCGGCACCTCCGGCAACCCCCAGGAGTACGCCGAGGCCTGGAACAAGATGGAGGCCGGCGTCGACACCAAGGAAGTGCTGTCGAACATCTACCCGCCTGAGGTGCTGAAGGCGGTGGCCGAAAGCCCGGCGTCGTTCGAACGCTGGGGCATCAGCCAAGGCCAGGGCGCCCTCGCCGCGGCGGTCGGCGGCCAGTTCGTGGTACCCCAGGCCCTGGCGAAGATGATCAACTCCGGCGCCAGCGCCGCGGATGCCAGCGCCGAAGCGCAGAAAGCAGCGGAGCAGGTCAAGAGCGATATCGGCTGACGTCGGCAGCCTCCGAGCGTCGGGGGTAGAGAAGGAGGAGTACGCCGATGGCTGTGGTCACGAGCGAACAGCGCAAGCGCCGAACCACGCTCAGCCAGCGGGACGCCCGGTTGGGACTTGGGCTGATGTCACCGACGCTGCTGATCGTCCTGGTGATCATCGTCTTCCCGCTGCTCTGGGCGATCCTGATCTCGTTCCAGCGGCTGCGGCTGATCGAGATCGGCCGCGCCGACTTCTTCCGCCCAATCACCCTGGCCAACTACGAGCGGGTGGTGGGCTCCGGCGCCCTGTGGTCAAGCCTGGGCGTCACCCTGATGTACACCATCGGATCGGTCGTGCTGTCGATCTCGCTGGGCGTACTGGCCGCGATGGCGGTACGCCGGCCGTTCCGCGGCCGCACCTTCGTCCGGGCGTCGTTTCTGCTGCCCTATGTCGCACCGGTGGTTGCGGTCACGTTCATCTGGCGGACCATGTTGAACCCCCAGTTCGGCATCGTCAATGAGATCGGCCAGTCGGTGTTCGGCTGGGACAAGCCGATTGCCTTTCTGTCCCAGGCCCGAGGCACCTGGGACCTGTTCGGACTGCACGTGCCGGTGCCGACTGCGCTGCTCGCGGCGATCGCGTTCGAGGGCTGGCGGTACTTCCCGTTCGCCTTTTTGTTCTTGATGGCCCGGCTGGAAGCGATGTCCGGCGACGCGGAGGAGGCGGCCATGGTCGACGGGGCAACGCCGTGGCAGTCGTTCCGTTTCATCGTGCTGCCCCAGTTGATGCCGATCATCGGTCTGATCGCCGTACTGCGCGTCATCTGGACCTTCAACGAGTTCGATGACATCTTCCTGCTGACCGGTGGCGCGGCCGGGACCGGCGTTGCCAGCGTGCAGATCTACAACTTCCTCACCGTGCAACGAAACGTCGGCGCTGCGGCGGCACAGTCGATGATCATGTCGCTGGTGCTGATCGTGCTGTTGCTGATCTACGTCGCCATCCTGCGCCGGAGGGGGGAGCGGGTATGACCACCGAACTGGCCGCGACCGTCACCGCGACGGAGGGACAGGCACCGTCCCGCCCGCGCAGTACGTCGCGCTGGACCCGGCACCGGGTGCAGACCGTGGTGTTCCGGGTGCTGCGCTGGGTGGTCATCGCCGGTTTCCTGATCGCCACACTGGTGCCGTTCTACTACATGGTGCTGCTGTCGCTGAAGCCGATCGAGGCCCTGCTCCGCAATCCGGACTCGCTCGTCGTCAGCCCGGACGAGTTCACGCTGCAGACGTACGTGTCGGTGCTGGCATCCACCGACAACGGCGGTCAGGGCTTCGGTCGATTGCTCGGCACCAGCGCCATCGTGGCCATGTCGTCGGTGGTGCTCGCGCTGCTGATCGGTATCCCGGGGGCGTACGCGATTGCCCGGCTGCCGTTCTTCGGGCGCCGTCAGGTCAGCGGGCTGTTCCTGGCGGCGTACCTCTTCCCGGCGATCTTGATGGCCATCCCGCTATTCGTGCTGTTCACCCGGCTCGGGCTGCGCGGCTCGCTGATCGGGCTGATCTTCGTCTATACCGCGCAGACCGTCCCGGTCGCGATCTACATGCTGCGCAACTACTTCGAGACCGTGCCCGAGTCGGTGGAGGAGGCCGGCCTGGTCGACGGGCTCGGTCGGCTCGGCGTGCTGCGCCGGATCACCCTGCGGCTTGCCCTGCCCTCGATCATGTCCACCGGGCTGTTCGTGTTCATGATCGCGTGGAACGAGTTCCTCTTCGCGCTGCTGTTCCTGGTCGACCGGCGCGAGCGCTGGACGGTCTCGCTCGGCCTGTCGCAGCTGTCCGGCAGCGTGGAGATCGCCACCACCGTGCTGATGGCCGGATCGGTCGTGCTGACCCTGCCGATCATCATCATCTTCTTCGCCACCGAGCGGTTGCTCACCGGCGGGCTGACCGCAGGGGCCGAGAAGGGCTGATCCCCTCCCCGCTCTCTCCACGAAACCGGTCACAAACGACAGGAATCCGGCCGGATTTCTTGTCGTCTGTGACCGGTTTGGTAAGTGGACTGGCGCACGACGAGTTCATGCGGGACGACGTGGATCGCACCGGGTGAGCGGTCGCCCTCGATGCGCGCGACCAAAGCTTCCATGGTCAGGTCGGCCAGTGCGGGCAGGTCCGGGGCGACGGTGGTCAGCGTCGGCACGTGGTACTGACCATCGACGACGTTGTCCCAGCCGGCAACCGCCACGTCGTCGGGAACGGAGACACCGGCCTCACGCAGAGCGCACATCGCTCCGATGGCGAGCAGGTCGCTGGCACAGATCAGCGCATCCGAGGTGAACGCGGCGGCCAGCCGCGCGGACATCACTTTCCTGCCCTCGTGCCGGGTGAACCGTCCCGTGTTGATCACCTGTGCCGGTCCCGCGGGCAGGCCGTGCTCCTGCAGCCGATGCAGCACCGAGTCCTGGCGCTGGTAGACACCGGTCCACCGCTTCGCCTGACCGCCCAGGAACGCAATCCGGCGCCGACCCGACGCGACCAGGTGGTCGACGACATCGCGAGCCGACCGCTCGTCGTCGATGCCGACGTAGTCGGCCGTGCTGTGCGGGAGGAAGGCGCCCAGCAGCACCATGGGGGTGGCGCGGCTCATCGTCGCCATCCGCCGGGGGCTCAGTACGAGAGGGCTGTAGATCACGCCGTCGATGCCGTGGCCCGGGTAGCCGCTGATCGCCTCTTCCTCTTGTTCAGGGCGTCCAGCGGTTTCGTCGATCAGGACAGCGAAACCGCGCCGGCCGGCTGCCTCGATGATGGCGTGCGCCATGGCGCCGACGTACGGTTCGTCGATCCGGGGTACCGCCAGCGTGACGGTGTTGCTCCGACCGCTCCGCAGCTGACGACCGGCAAGGGAGGGCCGGTAGTCGAGCTCCTCGATGGCCGCGAGGACTCGGGCCCGGGTCTGCTCGCTGACGTATGGGCGGTCGTGCACGACGTTCGTCACCGTCTTCAACGACACACCGGCAAGCGCGGCGACGTCCTTGATGCCCGCCGGCTTGGCCCGCGGCGGCGCCCCGCCGAGCCCGTCGTTCGCAGGAACCACTAGCTCCTCCCACAGCCCGACTTCTTCGAGTGTTCTGCCTCGGCGTCAGCCTAGCGGGTGGTAGTCTTCTAACGTTAGAACATGCTTCCGGCTAGGCCGGACACTGAGACAAGGAAGAAGTTAAGCAGCACCGATGGGCTCCATGGTCAGTTTCACCTCGCCGCGCGTCGCCGAGGTCGTGCCCGATCCCGATCTACCCCTCGCCGCCGACCAGGTCCGGCTGCGCACCATGTTCTCCGGCATCTCTGCCGGCACGGAGCTGACGGCCTACCGGGGCAGCAACCCGTACCTGAACAAGCGGTGGGATCGCGACCTGCGCTTGTTCCTCGACGACGACACCACCCTCGCCTACCCCGTCGACGGCTGGGGCTACGAGGAGGTCGGCGAGGTTGTGGAGATCGGCGCCAAGGTCATCGGGGTCGAGGTGGGCGATCGGGTGTGGGGTGTCTGGGGGCACCGCTCGGGCACGGTCAAGGACGGTGACTGGGCAGCAAAGCGGCTGCTGGCTGGCGGAGTCGATGCGCGGGTCGGCATCTTCTCCGAGATCGCGGCGATCGGTCTAAACGTCGTCCTGGACGCGGACATCCATGTGGGTGAGACCGTGGTGGTGTTCGGGCTTGGGGTGCCTGGCCAGATCGTGGCCCAGCTCGCTCGGCTCAACGGCGGCCGGGTGATCGGGGTGGACGGGATCGCGGCTCGTCGGAAGCTGGCGCTTCGGCTCGGCGCGGATCTGGTCCTGGACCCGGCCGAGCGCAGTGTGGCCGAGCAGGTGCGCGAGCTCACCGATGGCCGGGGTGCTGACGTCTGCTTGGAGGTCACCGGGAACTACCGAGCCATGCACGAGGCGATCCGCACAGTCGCCTACAGCTCACGGGTGTGCGTCGCCGGGTTCATGCAGGGCGAGGGCATGGGACTTCGGTTGGGTGAGGAGTTCCACCACAACCGGGTGGCGATCGTCTCCACCCAGATCTCCGGCGTGGCCTCCGCCCTGCAGCACCGCTGGGACCGGTACCGGCTCGCTCGAACGGTGATGGATCTGGCGACGCAGGGCCGGCTTCGGCTGTTGGAGTTGATCACGCACACTGTTCCGGTGTCCGAGGCGGCAGCGGCGTACGCGCTGCTCGATCTGCACCCCGAGTCTGCGTTGCAGGTCGTCCTGAGCTTCGACGGGATCCGGTGAGGGGTTCGCGGCCTTTCCTTATCCTTGCGGCGTCTCGTGCTGCCGCGAAGAAGCGGAAAGGGCGCAAACGCCCACGAGGAGGGCCGGCCGGGTGACGCCTGTGGTTCGGCTGTCGATCCAGGAGCAGCACCTGCGTGGTGCGACGCTGCTGGAGAAGTGGGAACACGCTCAGCGGTTGGGGTTCGACGCCATCGAGTTGCGTGGTGCCGGGGAGGGCCGGTTCGCCGCGCGACTTCCCGAGCTGCGGGCCGCGGCCGCTGCTGGCGTACCGATGCCGACGGTGTGCGTGGAGATGCTGCACTTCGTCGGGGACTTCGATCCGGCCAAGCGGGCTGATGCCCTTGCGCAGTTGAAGTCACAGCTCTCGGTGATGGCCGAGATCGGCGGCCGATTGGCCATGACGCCCGCGTCGTACGGGATGTTCAGCACGCGGCTGCCGCCCTTCGTCGGGCCACGGTCGGCGGCTGAGGATCACCAGGTGCTGCTCGAGGCGTTCGGCGCCCTGGCCAGCCACGCGACTGCTGAGGGCGTGGTGATCGCGCTCGAGCCGCTGAACCGCTACGAGGATCACATGATCAACACGCTGGCGCAGGCCCAGGCGCTGTGCAGCCAGATCGGCTCACCGGCCTTGGGGATCGCGGCGGACACCTATCACATGAACATCGAGGAAGCCGATCCCGCGCAGGCGCTGGTGGTCGCAGGACCGTGGATCCGGCACATCCAGGTGAGCGACAGTAACCGGCTGGAGCCGGGTGCGGGCCACGTCGACTGGGTCGGGACGCTGCGGGCCGTCGCCTCCATCGGATACGCCGGTGAGCTCGCGTACGAGTGCCGGCTGTCCGGCCCGGTGGACGAGGTGCTACCGATTTCCGTGCAACGGCTCCGACAGGCGGCCGAGATCTGAGCCCGCCTTCCTCAGGTAAACCGGTCACAAACGACAGTGATTCGGTCGCGTTTGCTGTCGTTTGTGACCGGTTTCGTGAGGAAGCGGGTCAAGCACACCCTTTGGCGCGGGCCGTTGCCGATATATCGTTGATACATCGAGCACAGGCGGCTTTAGGAGTGAGTGATCATGACATGGAGGTACGCGGCAGCTGGCCCGTGGCTGAACTGGGAGCAGGCGTGCGGACCGGCCGCCCGAGATGTGCTGGCCGACTTCTTGGCGATGATGACCGGCAAGGCCACCTCCCGTACCCGCCCTAGCTTCGGTGCCTGGTCCATGTGGGGCGGTTCCCCATCGGGACCGATGTGGGCCGGTGGTCCCTGGCGAGGCACGAAGGCCCGCCGCGGGGACGTACGCGCGGCGATCCTGGCGGTGCTGTTCGAGCAGCCGAGGAACGGCTACCAGATCATCCAGGAAGTCGTCGAGCGCAGTGGCGGGGCCTGGAAGCCGAGCCCCGGCTCGATCTACCCCACGCTGCAACAGCTGGAGGACGAGGGCCTGGTCCGAGTTGTCCAGGACGATGCCGGGCGCCGGTCGTACACCCTGACCGACGATGGACAGGCTTACGTCGACGAACATCCCGACGAGATCGCCGCGCCTTGGGAAGCGATGAGCGAGCCGGCCGACGACGACGGCCTGAAGCCGCTGATCGGGCAGGTCGCAGCGGCGATCTGGCAGATCGCAGCGGTCGGCACCCCTGAGCAACAGCGGAAGGGCCGGGAGGCGCTGAGCGATCTGCGCCGCCGACTGCACGCCATCCTGTCCGAGGACGACGCTGGGAAGGAGCACTGATGTACGGTCCTCGTTCGCCTCACGGAATCCAGATCTGGACCTGGCCGACGGGTATACGGCCGGATGTGCCGACCGCGAGCACTGTTCCAGTGCGTATCGGCGATGCGGAACGGGACCGGGCGGTGTCTGAGCTCAGTGATCACTTCGCCGCCGGCCGGCTGACCCGGGAGGAGTTCGACGCCAGGGTCGACCAGGCAATGGCGGCTCGCTTCGACAGCGACCTGCAGCCGCTGTTCGTCGACCTGCCGAAAACTCATCCGATGCCGACTCAGCCGGCCGGACCGTCGCGGGTATTGCGCGCCGGCTGGCCGCTGCTGTTCTGGTTGCTGCCGATGCTGCTGGTCAGTGCGGTGGTGGTGACGGTGCTGCTGAGCGCTCCCTGGATGATCTGGATGTTCTGCTGGATGCTGTTCTTCGGGATGTTCTGGCGTGGCGGTCACCGGCGCCATCGGGGCTACCGGCAACCCCCGGGAGTGGTCATAGAGCCGCCGCGGGTCTACCGCCGCCATCGCTGACCGCCGCTGCGCGCAAGGCCACAGCTGCGACCGGAAGCTGGCGGATCCGGACTCGTCTGCGCCTTGTGCGTAAAGACGGCGTCCCGAACGGGCAGATCCGGCTCCACTCGTGGCCTTGTGCGTAAAGACGGCGGCTAGAACGGGCAGATCGGGCGCCAGGTGCGCCTTGCAGTTGCGGCGGGCTAGCTCGGTGGCTCACCGAGGGTGTCCGGGAACCGAACGCCGGTCAGCTTCTCCGACTCCTGCCACAACCGTTCCGCCATCACAGGGTCGCTGGCCTCGGCCGTCCGGCCGACCAGGGTCGGATAGCCACGCTTCTCCGTACGACCGTCCGGACCGACGTAACTGGCACCGGGCAGATCCTGCGTCGCCGCGTACACGGTGGGCAGCGCACCCATCTCCCCGCTCTGCGCGAAGAGGCGGTTCCCCACGCTCATCATTCGATCGGCGACCGGGTGCCCGTAATGCGACTGCAGGTTGGTCGCGGTATAGCCCGGATGGGCGGCCAGCGCCCGGACCGAGGAGCCGACCGTCGCCAGCCGCCGGTCCAGCGCCAGGGTGAACAGCAGATTGGCGAGTTTGGACTGGCTGTAGGCGGCCCACCGGGCATAGCGCCGACGCTCCCAGTTGAGATCGGTCAGGTCGATCCGGCCTCTGCGGTGCGCGCCGGACGACACCGTGACCACCCGGTCGGTGATCTTGGGCAGCAGCAGGTTGGTCAGCGCGAAGTGGCCGAGATGGTTCACGCCGAACTGCATCTCGAAACCGTCGGCCGTCCGGGCGAACGGCACCGCCATCACGCCGGCGTTGTTGACCAGCACATCAAAAGGCTCGGTGGTGGCGGCAGCGAAGTCCCGCACAGAGTCCAGGCTTGCCAGATCGAGCAGCCGTAGCTGAGCGCCCGGGATCTCGGCCGCGGCCCTTTCACCCTTGGCTTGGTCCCGAACGGCGAGGATCACGCTGCCTCCGGCGTTCGCCAGCATGCGCGCCGCCTCGAACCCGATGCCGCTGTTGCCGCCGGTGATCACGTACGTTCGTCCGGCCTGGTCGGGCAGGTCGGCGGCGGTCCAATGCGATGTCGGCACGGTGCTCAACCTAGTGCCCAGGGTGTGCCTGGCCACTGACAGGGCTGGGCGCCCGACGAGCCCAGACCGGAGCGGATTCTGGCAGCGGGCCGATGGCGATGGCCCGGGCTGGAATCCGGCGCAGCGCTGGGAACCGGGCAAGCAGGCGCAGCGGCAGCGGAAGCTTGCCAGCCGGTCCGGTTGGATCCGCAGCTGCCGGCGCAGGAAGGCCATCGGCTGTGGCGGCCCGCGGACCCGCGATCTTCGAATGAGCCAACCGCTGTGCGCCTTGGATGACCACGGTGGGCCAGGCTCGCCGCCGCTGCACCGCCCGCAGCGCTGACCGCGGGATCCGCTCACCGGATCGGAGCAGCGGGCCGAGGATCCGAGCCGCTGCCACCGCGTCCTGCACCGCAAGGTTGATGCCGACGCCGCCGACCGGTGACATCGCATGGGCCGCGTCACCGATCAACAGCAGCCCGTCGGCGTACCAGCGGCGTACGCGTTCCAGCCGGACGTCCAGCAGCTTGATCTCGTCGAAGCTGGTCAGTGCCTCCAGCCGGTCGGCCAACGTGGGCACCAGCGTGGCGAGCCGGTCTCGGAAGGAGGCGATTCCCGCTGCTCGGAGCGGCTTGTCGCTCCCCTTGCCGATCACGTATCCGCACTGCCAGTAGTCGCCGCGGTCGATCATGATCATCAGCTGCCGGTCGCGGACCCAGCCGGCCAGCCCCTCCGGATCACTGGGCTCGCGCGGCACCCGGAACCACCAGACATCGATCGGCGCGCCGAAGGCCCTGGTCGGTAGTCCGGAGAGCTGCCGGACCGTCGAGTTCCGTCCGTCGCAGCCGACGACGAGGTCAGCGCGGAGCTGTTGTTGCTCTCCGCTGGCATGGTCGTGGTAGTCGATGCCCACTGTGCGGCCCCCGTCCCGGACCAGACCGGTGACCTCCGCCTGTCGCAGCAGGGTGAACGAGGGCTCCTCGGCGGCCGCGCTCGCGAGCAGTTCGAGCAGGTCCCACTGCGGGACCAGGGCGATCTCCTGGTGCGCTCCCGGCAGGTGGCTCAGGTCGGCCACGGTGGCCAGACCGCTGCCGAAGTGGACTTCGGCCTTGTCCAGCCGGCGTTGCGGTAGTGCGGCGAACTGCTCGCCCAGCCCGAGCTCGTCCAGCAGGGTCAGCGTTGACGCGTGCACGGTGTCGCCGCGGAAGTCTCGGAGGAAGTCGGCGTGTTTCTCCAGCACGGTGACCGGTACGCGGGCCCGGGCCAGCAGTAGCCCGAGGACCAGCCCGGCCGGGCCGCCACCGACCACCACACAGCCGGTACGCTGCGCCGCGTACATGATCATCAGGCTATACCTTGCGAAATCAGTCGGGCAGCTGTTCACCGGGGCGCTCGTTGAACCGCCGAGCGGCGGACCGGCCCAGTCCGGAGATTCGGTTGACCACGAACCGGGTACGCCGGGGCAACTGCTGGGCGGCCTGCCAACCATGCATGGCCTCGGTGCTGTCCGGGGTACCGGGGGCATCCGGCAACAGCCGCTTTCCGAGGCCGAGGATGGCCGCGGTCAGACCTGGGAACAGCGCGTCGACCCGCGGGGCCACGATGGCGGCCGGAGTCACCGTGACCACCGGCCGGCCGGCCAGGATGCCACGGACGATCCGGGCTGCGGCGCGTTCCGCGTCGATCGAGAGCAGTGGCAACGACGCCAGGGTGGCGAACCAGGCGTACTCGCGGCCGTGATTGCCGAGGAACGACGCCTGCAGGTGTGAACCGGTACGCATCAGCCCAGGCTCGACACTCGTCACCGAGACGCCTGTGCCGGCCAGTTCCGCCCGAAGCCCGCGGCTGAAGCCGACGGCGCCGAACTTCGCCGTGGTGTACGGCAGCATGTGCGGCACCGCAACCCGGCCGCCCAACGACGTGATCACACCGATCCGGCCGTGGCCGCGCTCGCGCATCCGCGGCGCCACCGCGAGCGCGGTATTGACCGGGCCCCAGAGCATGGTGTCGACCGCGGCCTCGAAGTTGGCACGCGCCTGGGACTCCAGGGGGCCCACCTGGATGATCCCGGCCACGCAGACCATCACCTCGATCGGTCCGACCTGGGTCTCGGTCCGGGAGACCAGGGCCTCGACCTGAGCGTTGTCGGTGACGTCGCAGACGTCGGTCGCCACCCGGGCGCCGTCCGCGCTCAGCTGCTCGGCCCCCAGAGCCAGCCCCTCCGGGTCCCGCGCCGCGATCACCACCCGGAACCCCTGCCGGTCCAGCTCTCGCGCGATCAGCAGCCCAAGACCGCGCGATGCCCCGACGACCAGCGCGACGGGGAACTCCCGGTCCAGCTTGGAGCGGACCTGAGCCGTTGGCAGCACCTCCACCGACCGGCGGTGCCCTCGAACCACGGTTCGGTCAGCCCCGAAGCGTGCGGTCATGCGCAGGATCCTTCCGTCTCGGCTGTCTGCCCCACTTAACTATCCCGGGCGGCGCGCCGCTTACGCGGGGGTGCTTTGCTGAGGCTCATGACGGAGACGGCTAACGAGGTCGGCGACCTTCACCTGGGCACCGTGGTGATCAACACCTCGGACATGCGGCGTGCGGTGGACTTCTGGTGTGCGGCGCTCGGCTACCGGCCCCGCGAGACGACCTGGGACCCCGACTTCATGATGTTGCAGGATCCCGACGACCGAGGGCTGCCGGTGTCGCTGCAGCTCAGCGACGATGAGCATCGCCAGCCGGTCCGGGTGCACTTGGATCTCTACACCAGCGAGCAGGAGCTGCAGGTACGCCGGCTGGTCGACCTTGGGGCTAGCGAAGTGACCGGCTGGCCCTACCCGCCCGATGCCGACTTCATCGTGCTGCGTGACCCGGACGGAAATGAGTTCTGCGTCATCGACCACCAATGAGGACGCCGGCGCGTAAGGCTCCGAGCGTGGGCCAGTCGCGCTGCTCAGTCGTGGGACTCGTCGGACTCGCCGTAGGCGAGCGTCCCCTGTTCGGCCAGGTCCGCTTCATCGGCCTCGGCCCTGCCGGGACCTACGTCGAGCCGGGCGCCCGGCTCACCGGCTTCTTCGGTCAGCGGATCGGCATCGGTCACCTGTTCAGCCCAGTCGGCCTCGGGCACGTTGTCGGGAAGCGTTCCGGGACGTCGCTCACTCACGACCACGGTTCTATCACCTCGGCTCCCGATAATCCGGTTGCAGGGGTCAACGGCCTCGGCTACGGTCGTGCGACGCGCAACCGGCGCGACGACGAGACACCAGAAAGGGGGTGTCCACTCTTGGCTCTGATCCCGACGACCCCGGAGGCCGGGCGCGACTGCGCCGCCGACCCGGTGGGTGGCACCCCTGTCACCGCCGCGTAGCCGGCTCCTCGCTCCCTGGCCATCCCGGGGACCATCCATGATCAACGGCCGGCAGCCGGCCGCTTGTTCGACTACGACCAATTCTGATCTTCGTTTCGAGGAGACTTTGCCATGTTGGAATACAGCCAGCTCAGCCAGGCGGCGCTGAGTCGGGTCGCCGCCGAGCGGTCCGCGCTCATGGCCGCCGTCGCCGAGGCGGACGCGGAACGCAAGCGCGTACGCGTCCAGGCGCGAGTCGGCCGCCGCAGGCGGTCGGTCGTCGCCGACGTCGCCTGACCCGACGCCGATGCCCCCCTGAGTCTGCAGCTTGGGGGGCGTCGACCGCCTTTACGAGCACTCATACCGTGCTGCCGGATGCGGCCTTGTGCGGAAAAAGGGAGGCGGAAACCGCCAGATCGGGCGTCACATGTGGCCTTGTGCGGAGAGACGGAGGCCTGAGGGTGCCGGGGCTCTCGGCAGCGTCGGCTTCGGCTGTTGGTGGTGCCGGGTACCACCCCACGGAGCGTGGATGGGTCTGGCGGGAGCGCGAGCCTGCGAGCGCGGATGGTTGCGGCGCGGGGGCGTGCGCCGATCGGACCTAGCGAGGAGCTCAGTCGTCGTCGTCGAAGCCGGCGCCGTCCGGGTCGATCTCGTC
>JBKPNA010000167.1:0-3414 GCA_046765695.1 Actinomycetota bacterium
AAGACCGATCCTCCCCGTGACCCGTCTCCCCGAACGGGCCGTACCCCATCAGTGAGGCCGCCGCCCCCCGGGACGGCCTCATCTTGCGTCACCGGTTCGTCCCCTGCGCCGAACCGGTTCGCATCTCGCCCCGCGGTCCCCGCGCCGCGTGGCGCGGCGGTGATCCAGGCCGGTCCCCGTGCCGCCCTGTCGCTCCGGTCCGTCGTTCGGCCTGGCCTGCCAGGACTTGCCCGACCGACACGGTGCACACCTACCTTCTCCGGGACTGAGTTTGCCCCGATGTGCGCCGAGCCGGCGAGCTCGGCACAGCCCAGCATGACCGAACGCACTCCGTGGCAGCGTCCGAATGCAACTAAGCGCCGCTCAAGATTGGCTCAAGATTGCGAAGCTGCGGTGATCGCTGTAGGGGTTCCCTCTCCAGAAAACCGGTCAGAGACGACAACGAATCCGGAGGATTTGTTGTCGTCTGTGACCGGTTTCGGCGCCCGACCCTCGATGCGGTTCAGCTCAAGCGAAGGCGGTAGAAGCGGAAGAAGGAGAAGCCCTCGATCGGCAGTACCTCGACCCCGGCGAAGCCGGCCCGGGTGGCGTAGTCGATCAACGTGGACCGGCGCATCACCGTCCCGGTTCCCACCGATGGCGGGGAGGACAAGCTGTCGGGCAGGCAGACCAGGGTGCTGTAGCCGTAAATCACCCGCTCCACCACATCGCCCGGTGCGGTGAACCCATCGGCGACCGCCTCATCCATGATCACCACGGCGCCTCCGGGGCGGACTGCCTGCCGGATGGCGGTCAGCACCGCGACCGGGCGGGGCATGTCGTGCAGTGCCTCGAAGATGAAGGCCGCATCGAAGCTGTTCTGCTCTGCCAACTGGCCGCCATCGGACACAGAGAAACTGACCCGGCCAGTGACCCCCGCGGCCTCGGCATTGGCCCGGGCCACGGCCACCGAGGGCCCGTCGATGTCGATTCCGGTCACGTTCGCATCCGGGTACGCCGAGGACAGTGCGATGGTAGACCAGCCCTCCCCGCACGCCATGTCGAGGATCCGCGCTCCGGGAGTGACCAGCACTTCATGCAGATCCGACACCGAGGCGAGCGCGGGAGCAAGCTGCGATTCGAACCAGGGCCGGTTGGTGGCCGCTTGAGATTCCCGTGCATCAGCCCCCAGCTGGGCCCAGCTGACGCCACCACCGGTCCGGTAGGCCGCCAGCAGGTCGTCGATGTGCCGGCCGACGGCCGCGACGATGCGGGGCAGGGCGCCGAGGTAGTTCACGCTATGCCGATCGGTGAGCACCTCTGCGGCACCCGGCACCAGGCCGAAACGGCGCTGCTCGCGAGACCCGGGTCCTTGATCAACGACAGCGAGGTTGCCGTAGACCGCCTGCATCTCCAGCCACTCGACGGCGTAGCGTTCGACGGTCTGCGTGCGCTCCGCCAGCTCGGTGGCGGTCAGCGGCCCGCTGGCCAACGCATCCAGCCAGCCCAAGCGCTCACCCAGAAAGAGGCCAAAGGTCTCCATGCTGCCCAGCAGGGCAGTGAAGATCTTGTCGGCGAACTCGGTCACTGCCTGGTCTGCGGCCGGCCCCGCTCCAGCGACGGAGGTGGTCATGTGCAGCTCCTTCGACAGGAATCCTCGGATCTGTGTGAGCGTAAAGGGAGCGCGGCCGACCGGAACACTCGTGCCTCCCACCAGAGGTGAGAGGCACGAGCACGATCCCCGAGCGTGAGCGGCCGTGGGTCACTCGATGGGTACCCCAAATGCTGGCGGCGCGGCGCATCTCTGCGGACCTCACCGACAGCCTGAGCGGTGCCCATCCGACCACACCCGACGTTCCCTCCCCCATAGAGGAACGTTCAAGATGAACGCTGTCGAAGGGCGATGCCCGTCAATTTGTTGGCGAACCAACACCTGACAGACCAAGAAATTAGCTCGGCACCCCGGAGGTGTCGAGGCCAAATGGGCCGATTGTCCTCTTCTGGCCATGTCAAAAACCGGACATAGTTGACGGCAAAACTTCCCGTCAGCCCGCCATCAAGTGTCGGATTTCCTCTGCTGTAAGGGATGCACTGGAAAGTGCCTCGTCATCGAAGACCGAGCCGAAAAGCTCCTGCTTCGCCGCCTTGAGCGCCATCACCTTCTCCTCGATGGTGCCCTTGGCCACCAGCCGGTACACCATAACCGACTTCGACTGGCCGATCCGGTGCGCCCGGTCGACCGCCTGTGCCTCGATCGCCGGGTTCCACCAGGGGTCGAGCACGAAACAGTAACCGGCCTCGCTCAGGTTGAGCCCGAAACCGCCCGCCTTGAGGCTGATCAAGAAGACCGACGCCTGACCGGTCCGGAACCGCTGCACCACCTGGTCGCGGTTCCGGGTGCGTCCATCGAGATACGCGTACGCCACCCCGGCCTCGGTCAGCCGATCGCGAATCCGGCTCAGAAAGGTGGTGAACTGGCTGAATACCAGTGCTTGGTGGCCTTCCCGGACGATTTCACCCAGGTCGGCCAGCAATACCTCCACTTTCGCGGCAGGGACACCGGCATTGGCCTCATCCAGCAGGGCCGCGTCAAGGCTGAGCCGGCGAAGCAGCGTCAAGGAGCGCAGCACGGTGAAACGGTTCCGTTCCAGGTCCCCGATCAGACCCAGCACCTTCTGCCGCTCCCGTTGCAGATGGGTCTGGTACAGCCGCTGGTGCCGTGGGTGCAGTTCGACCTCCACCACCTGCTCCTGCTTCGAGGGCAGCTCGGCCGCGACGCCGTCCTTGGTCCGCCGCAGCAGGAACGGCCGGATACGACGGCGTAGCTGGCTCAGGCGGGCAGCATCCCGGTCCCGCTCGATCGGCCGGCGATAGTACTCGGCGAACCGGTCGGCGCTCGGGAACAGACCCGGTGCCGTGATGGACAGCAGCGCCCACAGATCCATCAGGCTGTTCTCCAGCGGCGTTCCGGTGATGGCCAGCTTGAACGGGGCGGAGATCCGGCGGGCGGCCTGGTAGGTCTTCGCGCGGTGGTTCTTGACGAACTGCGCCTCATCCAAGATCACGCCTGACCAGGAGGCCTCGACCAGCTGGTCGAGCTCGATCCGAAGCAGGGCGTAGGAGGTGATCACCAGGTCCGCGCCGGTCATCACCTCACTGATCGGCCGGCGACGCTTGGCGGTCGACTCGGTGAGGCAGACGGTGGTCAGCTCCGGTGCGAAGCGCGCAGCTTCGGCTGCCCAGTTGGACACCACACTGGTCGGCGCGACTACCAGGAAAGGCGGCGCATCCGGAGCCGTGTCCTTGACATGGCAGATCAGCGCCAGCGCTTGCACGGTCTTGCCCAGGCCCATGTCGTCGGCCAGGATGCCACCCAGCTGGTGGGTCCAGAGGAAGGCGAGCCAACGGAAGCCCTCGAGCTGGTAGGGGCGGAGG
>JBKPNA010000168.1:0-6922 GCA_046765695.1 Actinomycetota bacterium
CAGGGCGCTACCGCATGTACGGATACCGATAGTCCGTCGGCGGCACGAAGGTCTCCTTGATCGTCCGGGGCGACACCCAGCGCAGAAGATTCAGTATCGAACCGGCCTTGTCGTTGGTGCCGCTCGCCCGCGCACCACCGAAGGGCTGCTGGCCCACGACTGCCCCAGTGGGCTTGTCGTTGATGTAGAAGTTCCCGGCGGCGAAACGCAGCACGTCCATCGCCTCGACAATCGCAGCTCGATCCCCAGCGATGATCGAACCGGTCAATCCGTACGGCCCGATCGCCGCGGACTCGCGCAGCACCTTGTCGTAGTCCGCGTCGTCGTAGACGAACACCCCGAGAATCGGGCCGAAGTACTCGGTGGTGAACACCTCGTGGTCCGGGTCGTCGGCAACCACGATGGTGGGCCGGACGAAGTAGCCCTCGCTGTCATCCGCGGTGCCGCCCGCCACGATGTCGACGCCCTCCTCACCTCGGACGCGGTCCAGGACAGCGCTCAACTTGGCGAACGAGCGGTCGTCGATCACCGCGCCCATGAAGTTGTGGAAGTCGGTGACATCACCCATCGCCAGCCCATCGACCTCGCCGACGAGGTCATCGCGGAGCCGTGACCACAACGACCGGGGGATATAGGCGCGAGACGCGGCGGAGCACTTCTGCCCCTGGTACTCGAACGCCCCTCTGATCAGCGCCACCCGCAACACGTCGATGCCCGCCGACGGGTGGGCGACCACGAAGTCCTTGCCGCCGGTCTCGCCGACCAATCGGGGGTAGGCGCGATAGGCCCGCAGGTTGCGCGCGACGGAGTCCCACAGGTGACCGAAGACGGCAGTCGAGCCGGTGAAGTGGATGCCGGCCAGCCCAGGGTCGGCCACGGCAACCTCGCTGATCGCCTCGCCGCGCCCGGTGACCATGTTGATCACGCCAGGCGGCAGCCCAGCAGCCTCCAGCAGCTGCATCGTGAAGTGTGCCGACAGCTGCTGGGTCACCGCGGGCTTCCACACCACGGTATTGCCCATCAAGGCCGGTGCCGTCGGCAGGTTGCCGGCGATGGCTGTGAAGTTGAACGGGGTGATGGCCAGCACGAAGCCCTCGAGCGGACGGTGATCGAGCCGGTTCCACACCCCAGGCCCGCTGAGCGGCTGCTCCTCGATGATCTGCCGGGCGAACGCGACGTTGAACCGCCAGAAGTCGGCCATCTCGCACGCCGAGTCGATCTCGGCCTGGTAGGCGGTCTTGCTCTGGCCGAGCATGGTGGCCGCGTTGAGCGTCGCCCGCCACGGACCAGCCAGCAGGTCCGCCGCCTTGAGAAAAACTGCCGCACGGTCGTCGAAGGACGTGTGCTGCCAGGAGCTCGCGGCATCCGCAGCAGCGTCGATCGCCTGGCGTACATCGTCGGCGGTCGCGTTGTTCAGCGTCCCGAGCTTCGCCTCTCGCCGGTGTGGCTGCACCACATCGATGGGCTCGCCGCCGCCCAGCCGGTGCTCGCCGCCGACAGCCATGGTCAGCTCGACCTGCTCTGCGGCCATCTGCTTGAGCCGGGCCTCGAGCTCGGTCCGTTCGGGGCTGCCCGGCGCGTAGTTCAGGACAGGTTCGTTGACCGGAGGCGGTACCTGGGTGACGGCGTCCATTCCGATCACCATCCCTTCCCAATATGAGGTGATTTCCTGGCCCCGGGCCGAGTTCACCGACCCACGGCGGCGCGCAGGAAGAACAACAGGTTGGCGGGCCGCTCGGCCATCCTCCGCATCAGGTACGGATACCAGGCCGAGCCGAACGGGATGTAGACCCCGACGCGATAGCCCTTGTCCGCCAGATCGTGCTGCAGATCCCGCCGGATTCCGTAGAGCAGCTGGATCTCGTAGTCGCGCTGCCCGAGACCGAGCCGGTTCGCCGCCTTCATCGCAAAGCCGATGCAGGCGTCGTCATGGGTGCCGAACGCAGGCATGGTGCCGTGCTTCAGCAGCCACTCGCTCAAGTGCTGGTACTCGGCGGTGATCTCCTTCTTGGACCGCAGCGCACGGTCGATCGGCTCCGCGTACGCGCCCTTGACCAGCCGGATTCTCGGGCGCAGGTCGGCCATGGAGTCGAGATCCTCCGGCGTACGACGCAGGCAGGCCTGGATCGCCATCCGGGTGTCCGGATGCGTGGCCGCCGCATCCCGGAACACCTCGATCGTGTCCGTGACGACGTCGCTCTGCTCCATGTCGACCTCGACGCCGACGCCGACGTCCCGAGCCCGGTCCAGCACAGTGTTCAGGTTGCCGACGCACGCTTCCCGGTCGATCGAAAGCCCGAGCTGAGTCAGCTTCAACGACACGGTCGCGTCGATCCCGCGGTCGGCGATGGTGTCGACCGCCTGGAGATACGCCGAAGTCGCGTCCTTGGCACCGGTGAGGTCGGTGACGGCCTCGCCGAGCAGGTCGAGAATGCCTCGGATCCCGTAGCTGTTCAGCTGGACCGCGGCCGCGACACCATCCTCGAGCGCAGGACCTGCGACGTAGCGGTGCACCATCTTGGCGGCCATCGGATTGGTGTTGACGACACGCTGCAGCTGGCTGTTCCCGCCGGCCCAGACCAGCAGCCGGTTTACCATCAGCCCTCCTTGATCAGCGATGGGATGCGATCAGGACCCAGGTGGCTGGGGATGGACACCTCGACCGGCCCACATTCGTGACGCTACCGCAAACCGTCCGGACGGGAGAACGGCGCTTTCGCTGGGCTGAAGGGCGAGGTCCGGATCCGTCGCGGGCCGATGAGTTCCGCGCTCGAACCCGGTCGGTTGATCCATGACGATCGGAAGAATCGACCCCAGATACGGCGACCCGTCGGCAACCGCGCCGCCGTGGGACGACATCCAGCGCCTCCTCGCCGATGCGCAGCTCTACTGGATCATCACGGTCCGAGGGGACGGGCGGCCACACGCCGTACCGCTGGTGGGCGTCTGGCAGAACGACACGTTCGCGTTCTGCACCGGCCCGGATGAGCAGAAGCAGCGCAACCTCGACGCCAATGCGCAGGTCGCGGTGACGACCGGCACGACCGGCGCGAATGGTTGGGACAGCGGCGAAGAGATAGTGGTCGAGGGCACCGCAACGCGGGTGACCGATGCCGCGGATCTGCAGGCACTGGCGGAGGCCTGGTTCGCCAAGTACGGCAACGACTGGCGATTCGAGGTCCGCGGCGAGGAGTTCGTCGAGCTCAGCGACTCCGGCGGCAGTACGGAGGGCGGAGCCTGGGTCTACCGGGTCCAACCCACCAAGGTCATCGCATTCGGCGGTGCGCACGGGCAGACGACGTACCGCTTCTGATTGCCCGTCGATCTCCAGCCCGGCCGCCTCCCGGAAGAATTGCTCGTACGCGTCGCGCTGCTGTCGGAATCGCATAATGAGGCGATGGAGCAGCCCGTTTCACCGGCGACGCTCACCTTGCTGTTCAGCGACATCGAGGGCTCGACCCGGTTGCTGACCCAGCTCGGTGTGCAATACGGCGAGGCCCTGTCGCTCCAACGCTCCATCATGCGCGAGGAATTCGGACGCTCGCATGGTCGCGAGATCGGCACCGAGGGAGACAGCTTCTTCGTCGTCTTCAGCTCCGTCGACGATGCCGTCGCAGCCGCACTGGCCGCTCAACGCCGACTCGCCGCGTACGACTGGCCGGGCGGCGCCGCTGTCAAAGTACGGATGGGCCTGCACACCGGGCAGCCGACCGAGATCGACAACGACTACGTCGGGATAGACGTACACCGGGCCGCCCGGCTGGCCGCGACAGCGCACGGCGGTCAGGTGGTCGTCTCCGGCGCCACCGCACAGCTCCTTGGCGAAGGCTCGGGAACCGTAGATCTGAGGGACCTGGGATGGCACCGCCTCAAGGACATCCCCGAACCCGAGCACATCTTCCAGCTGATGGCGGATGGGCTCGGGCTGGATTTCCCGCCGCTCAAGAGCCTGGGAACTCCCACCAACCTTCCGCCCTCTCCAACTCCGATCATCGGACGGGACGGCGAGCTCGCGGAGATCACCGCCCAGTTCACCACCGCCGGAGCGCGGCTGGTGACGCTGACCGGCCCCGGAGGGTCAGGCAAGACGCGGCTCGCGATCGCAGCGGCAGACCGCCTGGGGTCTTCCCACGCCGACGGTGTCTACTTCGTGGCGCTGGCGACCGCGAACACAGCCGACGTCATGTGGAGCACCATCGCGGAGAGCCTGGGCATTCCGGGTGAGGGCCGGGCGCCGCCGACCTTCTTCGAGCACATCCGCCAGCGGGACATGTTGTTGATCTTGGACAACCTGGAGCAGCTGCTCGACGCCCCAGTGGTGGTGAGCGAACTGCTTGCGCAGGCGCCTAATCTCGCGATCATCGCCACCTCCCGTCGGCCGCTGCACGTGGCGGGGGAGTACCAGCATCCCGTGCCCCCGCTCGAGATCCCGGCTCGGGTCAAGACGGCAAGCAAAGCCAGCTCCTGGGGAGCAGTCGCCCTCTTCGTCCACCGTGCCCAGATGGTGCGGCCCGACTTCCGCCTCACCGACGACAACGTCGCCGACGTCGTCGCGATCTGCTCACGCCTCGACGGGATGCCGCTGGCGATCGAGCTGGCCGCCGCACGGGCCAAGCTGCTCGCACCGCAGGCCATCCTCGCCAGGCTGGACCGCAGCCTCGAGCTGACCAGCGCCGAGGTCGAACGTCCCAGCCGGCAGCGCACGCTGCGCCACGCCATCGCCTGGAGCTACGACCTGCTCACGCCCGAGCAGCAGCGGTTCTTCCGGCAGCTCGGCGTCTACGGCGGCAGCTGCGATCTCGACGCGCTGGCAGCCATCACAGAAACCTCCGCCGATCCGCTCGACGAGGTCGCCGAGCTGGTCGACGTGAGCCTCGTGCGCATTCGCGACGACGCCTCCGGCGAGCCGCGCGTCGGCATGCTGCA
Source organism: Actinomycetota bacterium (assembly GCA_046765695.1). Classification (GTDB taxonomy): domain Bacteria; phylum Actinomycetota; class Actinomycetes; order Propionibacteriales; family Propionibacteriaceae; genus Microlunatus. The sequence goes on from JBKPNA010000168.1 coordinate 4,927, forward strand.
GACCGTACGAGCCTTCGCCCGGGAATGCCTGAAAGCGGCCGGGGAGTGGGACGAAACGGCGCACCGCCACGCCGAGCACTACCTCGCACTGATGGAGGACCTGGTTCCCCGGCTGCGCACCACCGAATACCTGGCGACTCGCGATCGCATCGAGGCCGAGCTGGACAACGTACGCGCCGCCCTGGAGTGGAGCCTGCCCACGGACGGCACCGATGATCAAGGCGACGTGAGGCTCGGCCTTCGGCTGTGTCATGAGATGAGCTGGTTCTGGTACGCCTGCGGCTACCCCGAGGAAGGCCGGCGCTGGCTGGAACAGGCGACCAAGCAGGTCAAGAAGGACGGCCCGGAAGAGATCGCCGTCCTGCACGGGCTGGCTGTCATCCTGCTCCAACAGGGTGAATCCGAGACAGCGCAGCAGCTTCTCAGGCGGTGTCTCGACTACTGGCGTGGCCAAGACGACGCCCGTGAGATCGCCCGCGAGCTCAACAGCCTGGCTCTCGTCTACCGCTACACCGGTGATCATGAGAACGCCCGGCCACTGCTCGAGGAAGGCCTCACCTTTGCGGAACGAAGCGATGACAAGGAACGACTGGCGACCTTGTACTGCAATCTAGGACTTCTGGAAACCGATATCGGGTCGCCGACCGCAGCCATCGACCTGTTCACCCGGGCAGTCGCCTTGGACCGCGAGCTCGGAGACTCGTGGGCCGAGGCTTGTGATCGAGTGAACCTGGCGGCAGCGCAACTTCGCGCCAGCCAGATCGACGAGGCCCACCAGGAGCTCCGCGATGTGTCTCACGACGCCCTCGCGGTGAACGACATCGACCTCACCATCAGTTTGATCGAGGTCTTGGCCATGCTGTGGGCAGAGTCGGGTGACCTACGCCAGAGCGCCCGGCTCTACGGCACAGCCGAGACGATGCGGGAGCAGGCCAACTTGCCCCGTCCCCCGCCGGATGCCGCGCACCTGGAGAGGTCGCTCTCGAAACCGCGGTCGACGGTCGACGAAGCCACGTGGTCCTCCTACGTCAGGGAGGGTCGGCTGCTGAGCCGCGAGGACGCCATCGCAGAAGGCATCCGTAGTCGCTGAGCATCGGTCGACGGGTTATCGAAAGACCTTGGCGTTCTTCTTGAGCTGTATTGCGATCAGCTTTGAGGCTCGGCTGAAGTTCTTGGCGTCGGGGTCCTTCTTGGTGGTGAGAAAGGCGTAGGAGAGGTAGGTGACGAGTTGGTCGGTGCGCGCGATTAGGTAGTGCCGCGCATAGGCGAGCTTCTTGTGCGACTTGTCGTAGTAGATGCGTTCGGTCCAGCTGGTGACGAGCTCGTCTGCGTCGGTTACCGAGCCCGGCCCTTCCAGGGACCGGACGACGTATAAGCCGCTGCCGTCCTTGTAGGTCGCGCACACCTTCTGATCGGTTGCGTACGCAGCCTTGAGGGCGCTGCTGTCTGGTCCCGGCAGCGTGGAAAGGCCGAAGCTGGCGATGTTCTTACCGGTGCCCTTGCCTTCGGTGAAGTCTGCCAGCGCGCCAGCCTTCGACAGCACCTTGGTGGTCGCCGATCGGTGCCCTGGACAGATCTCACCCTTGCTGCCTGCCGTTGCCACCGAGTTGGGTTGAACCCACGGGGGACCGAGATCCCCTGCGGTGACCAGACCCTTCTTTAGCTCGGCTGGCGTCAACGGCGTCGGCGAGGGCGAGGGAGACCCCGGCGGCTGGGTCAGCGTCGAAGCGGGAGCTGACGACGTTCCGGCCGGCTCCGTGGTTGAGTCTCCGCCACATCCGACAAGAGCCCCGCACAGCACCAGCAGAATTGAACCGACGAGCGGCTTTCGCACTTGTCCTCCAAACAACTCCAGCCCGACGCGATCACCCCCGATCTGTGTGCTGAGTGTGTCAGCAAACCCCAGAGACCCGCTGGCCGTTTCCCGACTTGCCGACTCGAGAAGGGCTGGTGCAACCCGGCCACTGGTTCCCGGATTCTTCGATCGGCATGAATG